>JAFXAR010000059.1 GCA_017516885.1 Bacteroidaceae bacterium | reverse complement strand
TTGTCTTCCTTAACGTGTGCAAAGTTAGAAAATATATTGATTTTTCTTTGGATTTTAACACAGTATCTTTTCAGTCATGAAAAGTATGTGATAGAACGAAAACAGGAGAATAAACGACAACAGATTAAGGGTAAAACGAATCAAGGAATAATAATTCTATTATAACAAAATTGCGTTACACACAGTAAATTTCTACTGAACCGATAAAAGTGCCACTCTGCGTAAGCATAAAATCATTAGGACAGGAAATATTACCCATTTGACTTTGTATAAGCAATATTGAATCCTCAATACGCTGCAGTAAATGCCCTATTCTTGCCATTGCATTCATACCAGAATCAAGTCTTTACTTATAGATTCTCCAAAGGCCGTTCCTGAGAGCTGGCTGCGGAAACGCACAACATCAACTCTGCATCCCAGGAGAGTTTCAAGTTCAATTTTCATACTTGAACGCTGCAATATATTTGGTTCACCTTCATACATTACATCCACATCACTACCCTCTCGCAACTCGCCACGAGCTGCAGAGCCAAAAAGTCCAAGGCTTTTTATGCCATAGGTTTCGGCGCGTTTTTGCTTGAACTGCTTGAGCAGTTTAAGATATTCAGAGGTCGTGCGCATAAATTAGTAAAAATTTTATCACTTACAAAGAAACAAATTGCAATTCAAAAATCCTAACAAAACTTCAAAAATTGATATTTACAACACCATAATTTTACCTCGTAGCAGAAATAAACATACAAATTGAGGAAGTCTCTCCCTTCCAAGCAGAGCAGCAGCCGGCGGCCGAATTTCGAGATTCAGCCGCCGGCATGCTTTTCATGCAGCGCCGCATGCGGCGCTGCACTATCCTAATTAGATGAATCAGTTGCCCCAGATGTTGTCCCAGTCGCCACGGGCTGCACCGGCATCCCGAGTAATCTCTCCTTCACCAACTGGGGTATCACCACCAGTTTCTAATTCTGGGGTAGGAGAATTACAGACACACGAAATTGTTATTTCAATGTTTTCTATTTCCGGTTTTATATATCTCTTTTTCATTGCTTCAAACAATACGCTTAATATTCTACATATATTATTTTAGACTCACACTCACTTTACATGGATTTTTTTGCCATTGACAATATAAATTCCTGGGTCGGTAATCTCACTGAGCTTGCGTCCCTGGAGATCGTAAATAACTCTCTCCTCTCCACTATCAGCGTTCACCTCATCAACGCCAGTTGTGCCGCTGTCAAGGCCAAAGCGCATGCTGAATGAGTTTGCAGCCAAAGTCTCGGCAACCTTCATGTATATCTTGTTGGCCGTGCAACTTATATAACCGCCGTTATCTGTGCCGGCATTGCCATCGGCAATTGTTCCATCGGAACTATACTCTTTATACATCCAGTACATCTTTGACACCGTATCACCACTCTTGCCTCCAAGTATGTAATATCTGTAGGCTGCATCGCACTGAATCGGTGTCCTAAGTATACAGCCATGGATTATGGCAATATCGACGTTAGCCTCCACGTCGCTCGGCAAATCAGCCTCTTCTGTTGTATATGCAAACTCAAAGCGGCCAGCCGGAGTAGCATCAATATCTTCAATGTAAAGAATCACCGGCGTGCGTGCAGGAATAACTGTCCCATGCCTTGAACTGTCAAGTTTGTCGGCTACACGAACAAGTTCGACAGCTGTGCCGTCTACAGCCACAGCTGTAAATGCGCCCACGCCTTCGGGAATCTCAACGCTGTATGGCAGATAAAGTGAAGAGAAGCGGCGTGACGATATATTAACATTGAACTTGACATCGGCATCGTCAATCTTGTCAAAATACCAGTCAGTTGACCAGTTTGGAGATTGAACTTCGTCGTTACTTGCATGGTTGAATGCCAATGAACCATATTTTTCATTGGTAAGAGCCATTCGCTGATTGCTGCTATTCTTCATACACTTTGCACCAGCCTCCACTCCATTAGCTATTGTAAAGGCCTGAGCATTCTCGCTACCCTCTTTCCAGCCTAACGACAGAGTTCCGAGCGCACTTACAAACTCGTATGTACCGTCACTGTTAGCCTTGCACACCCACAGGCAGGAATTATCAGCAACTGCCGGAGTTGTGGGGAATGCAATAGTTGCGCTGCTATTCTGTATATAATGGTACTCATAACCTGCCGCTGTATTTGTAATGAGGTTCATAATGCGGTATACAGCACCGTCCTCAAGTGCATCAGAGGGTACACGGCCGCCATCGCTCAACGCCGTTTTGGCATCAATCAGGTTATCCAACGCAGCGGTGTACTGTTCATCTGTTCCGTTTGCATTTGTCACATATCCGCTTGCAATATCATATACTGCATTGTAATCGGCAGCATTTGCGTAGTAACCCGGAGCATTGTATTCAGCCTGTCTTGCCACAGAAGCGCCAAAAATTATGCTAAGGTCGGTATAAGGGCAATCTAACAGGAACTGGAATTCTGAGCCGTTATCACTGGCACTGTTCCAGAAGCCCATCTTATTGGCAACACCTCCGTTATTACTGAAATAGTTGGTCTTGCCCTCAGGCTGTATATTCCACCAGCCCTCTTCTGTGCCGCTTGCCCTGGTTATGTACCAGTTCTGTATGGTATTTGTTGCATCAGTGCCTTCTACTGCTGTAACAGCTCCCGCCGCATTACCGGCAGAGGCTGCACCAAGGCGCAGTGTTGTATTGGCCGCACCGTTATACCAATATGGGAAGATTTGAATATCGTCATAGTTTTCGCTGTTTGTACCCTGCATAAAGTACCAGCTCTGAGTATCGTCATCGCGCACAAAATTCTCAACAGGAACTTTTGCATCAGAGTCATTTATGCCAAGCACCTTCAAAGCATCGCGGTTGATGCGTATCTTGTAGAGCACCGGGTTGCTTGCATCGGTTGTGAGGAGAACCGGCAGTTCCTTCAGGTTCTTTGCAAGCTCAAGGGCATCTCTTGCTGCCTGCAGTTCATTTTTAGCTGTACTGTATGCTGTTTCAGTTACATAATGCTCGGTATCATCCACCATTGCACTGGCTTCAACCACCTCGTTGTTTGCTGTAACAAGAGTGCTGAGCGGCAAGTTTGGCGACACATATTCTGTCTTCACTTCAATTGTCTTGCACGCTGTGACAGCAAAACTGCTCAAAGCAAAGAATGGGTGGCCTTTGTTATCTGAGTTGTTACCGGTCTCTTTAACCATGAAGCGGATATAACGGTATGCCTTTCCGTTGGAAATTACATCCGACTGATAAGTCGCGTTGTTAGCAGTAGTAAGACCGGTCAAGGTTGTAATTTCCTCAAAAGTCTCACAGTCGTTACTACCCTCAATCAAAATGGTCTTTGGAGCATTAGCAGTATTACCTACACGCCCTACATAGTTGAACTTGAACGACACAAGTGCCTCGTTCTCGCCCATATCAAGACGCAAATAGTGGTCAAGGTCATCGTCCTGAGCTATACCTCCGTATGATGTGTGCAGGAATGTTGTTAAATCCGGTTCGTCATTCTCTGTCACATCCAGCAATGCAGCAACTCCGCCACGGTCGGTTTCCCAAGAATTAAGTTTACCCTCGGCATTGCAATAGAGATAATATGGTGCATGCTCATCGGTGCACTGCATTGCCAGTTCGGTTTCAGTTTCATCAAATGCTGCAACCTCCGTTACGAGCTGTTCTGTTTCGTCTACAAGCGTTTCAAGTTCAGTTCTGACATCAACATTGCCATCTATAATAGTCTGCAAAGCATCTATCTGTAACTGCAAAGCATCCTTCGCATCATCGTAATCATCACTTAACAGATATACAGCTACAGCCTTCTTTGCGTCACTATAGCCACGCAGAACTGCGGGCAGACAACCGAATATATCGGATGTTGAATAGAACTCATTCACTGTTGCAATGCTGCTCGAATAAAGATTGAAATCGGACATATTGAAGTAACCGGCTTCAGTAGAAACGGCTATGCGTACATAGCGGTAGTTCTTTGCAAGCTCTATTGGAACAGGCATTGACCATTTTGTATTGGCATCTGTGGTAAGTCCTGATGTAACAGAATGGAACTCCTCATAATCAACCTTGTCGTTGCTGCCAAGAAATTTCAAGCCATTGGGGCGCTGGTTGGCATAACCGCTGCTACGCGTTGTGTAGTCAATTGACAAATCCTCAAGGACATTGTTCACGCCAAGGTCTATCTCCAGATAATGAGTATATGGTTCTACTTCACCGTCCTGCCAATAAGTGCCTGTGAAAGTGCCTGTATTTGCAACACCATCTGTTTCATCAATGAGGGCAGCAATGCGGTTGTCATCAGTTGCAGGTTTGTAATTCCAGATATAGAAAGGAGCGGTTTTATTTGTCACCTGCAACGCAACATTGCCAGTTGCTACGGCGCCATTGACGGTAGTCTGTTCAAGCAGGCTCTGCATTGTGGCTATAAGGTTATTCAGGTCGCCCCTGTCGGTAACGTCTAAATCCTCTATACCTTTTAATATAGTATATTTTGCATTCAGGTCGTCGTATGCATCGTTTATGTCATCCACGGTTGCCGAAGAATTGTCATAGGCCTCCTGTGCCTCAATTATCATTGCCAATGCTTCAGAAAGGTTATCCGCTGTAAGTTCTGATGTGCTGTAATATTCATTTACTGCACCGTCATCTGTTGCCATCTTGTCGTACAGTGCCTGAGTATCATCTATCAGTTTCTTGAGATTCTCCTTAATCGCCGCATAGAGTTTGTCCTTTACAGCCTGCTGGTCGGCAATCTGAGCATCAAGCAGGGGAACGCTTGTAACAAGGTCATTGGTGCTCATCGCAGTTGATGAATTTGTAACAAGCCTGCTCGACAGCAACATGTCATCAGAAATATAATCTTCATAGACTTCAAGAACATCTGCCGTAGCCGATGTTACGGTAGCGAAACTGAATTCGGACATGACAAAGAATGTAGCGCCTCCGCCTTCAACACCGGTAACCTTAAAACGCACATATCGGTAAGCCTTGTCCATTGGTATTACAGAAGAATTGAACTCTAAAGCACTTCCATTAGGCAGGCCATTGGCTGTTGTCAAAGTCTTAATCTCGTCGTATGTTCCATCTTCCGTATCACAGCCTTCAATAACTATTGTTGTTGGGCAGTTATTGCCGTTGTCACGGGTTGTATATGAGAATTTGAACTTTGTTACTGTTGAACCGTCACCAAAATCTACACGCAGATAATGTGGCGGGTTCACGGCAGTACCATTATTATAATTAGTGTGCAGGAACGTAGTGGTGTTGCCATCGGTAAGGTTATTGACATAACCTTGGGCCGAGGTATCGCCGCCGGTACCGCAGTCATCTGCTTTTACTTCGTTGCAATAGAGGTTGCTTGTTGTAAGTTCAAATGGAGTTTCAGTTGCAAGCGTCACTGTGCCAGCCTTAAGTATAAGTTCGTCCGTCTCGGACGCAAGCTGTTTAAGCGTTGCCTTTCGGGCATCAATTGTTTTTTTGTACAGTTCGTAAAGGGCCTCATACTCATCTCTCAATGTCGCCAAAGCATCGTCAATGCCATCCTTTGTGGGCGACATGCTGAGGGCTACGCTCTTTCCGTCCAGCAGCGCTTCCATTGCATCGGTAACATCAGCAACAGTGACTGTGCCACTGTATGTATCGTTAACTGTTGCGGTGAAGCCGGTAACAGGCATAATGTCAAACTCCGCCATGTGCCAGTATCCGCGGTTTGCGTGCATATTAAAACGCAGATAACGATGCGAAGATATAATCATACCGTCGAACTGCCAGAAAGAACCTGCCGACTGGGGCATATCCGATGCCGAGCCCAAATACTTATATGTAATATTATCGTCACTGCCATAAACATCGACGCTCTTGGGGAAGTCGTTTTGAGCACCCGAACGTGTTGTGTGGCTGAACGCAAAGCGGGGAAGAGTGTTGCCTGCACCCAAATCCACCGCTATGTAGTGGTCGCCCGATGTAACAGCATCGCCATCCCATTCGGTGTGGAAATAGTTGTTTGTAGCACCATCTACAAGGTTTGTTATATTGCCTTCGGTGGCACAAGGAGCATTTGACCAAATATAGCCGGCAGAGCCTTCGGTTGTTGTCTGCAAGGTTATATTCTCACCCCTTGTATATGTAACTGTGCCAAGCACCTCGCCAAGCAGTGCTTCGGTTTTATTTATATATACCTCAAGATTGGTGAGGTTGGCAATTGTAGCATTGGGCGCAACTGCGGTAAGATACCATTTAGTAGCGTTTCCACTTGTATTCCAACCAACGACCTTGTAACTATCATTCGCTGCTGCATGGAACTGGGTATTTGTACCGGAAGGGTTTAGACTGATAGCCCAAAGACCGTCGCCAAGGTTGTCAATAGTATAATTACTTGCCGATGCCTGTTCTGTAGTTGTAGCGACCGCTGTTGACCCGGAAATTGTACCGCAATAAGTTCCGCTACAGTTATATACATTATACACCCCTGTGGCAGACGTTTCCTTGAACTGCCACTTTGCGGCATCTGCAGAAACATCAACATTTGTATTTGCATAAACAACACCATTTACCAGCGTCATTGTACGAGACGGATATGCATAGTTGGTTATAACGTATGTCAGCGAAGGATCAAAAGGTATCTTTGCATCGGGGTTCGATTCCACTTTCTTCAGTTCGGCATAGAGCAGGTCGTATGCAGCCTCGTAGCCCGATGAGCCGGCATAGACTGTTTGTGCACTCTCTAATGCCGCTTTAAGGCCGGCAAGTGCCGCTCCTTTATAATAGCCGATTTTTGTATAGGTGTCATCAATCAAATCAACGTACTTTTGCGCTTTAGCAATGAGCGTTCCAAGAATATCCTTCTGCATTGCTGCAAGGTCAATAGTGGCTGTCACCGGTTCTGCATCAACATCTGTTCCCACAGAAACAATGGTTGCATTGCCTGTCATTATCGTTTCCATCGCCTCGTCGCTCAACGCGAAGGTAGAGTTATAGCTAAACGAAACAAGTTTTCCGGTTTCATCAAAAATAAGGAAACCGATACCACCCTCGCCTTTCATTGTAACAGTTCCATCGCTGTTGCATGTTGCGGTATATGTACCACCATTTGCAGCATCTGCGTTTCCGTTAATAAAGTTATCTACCGTACCAAAATCCGAAGCAGGTGTGCCATCAAAGCGTTTGCGTTTGTTAACGCCATCGTGGCACAGGATTTCGGTTGTCAAGTCGTTAATGAGCAGAACGGCATAATTCTCCTTACCATACTTTTTCTTTACACGAGCAATGGCTGCATCAACCTCCTCTTGTGTTTGAGTGAAAATGGTTGTTCCATAGTCGCCCTTAGGATAGTTGTCCAACAGCACAAAGAAGCCGTGCGCGCGGAAGAACTCGGTGAGGTCTTCACCTGCGGCATCACACATTTTCTCATATATTTTAAGCATTGATTCTGTTCCCGTCGCTGTTGCTCCTTTTGCATTCAGAGGATCGACACGAAGCATCTCGAAGAAACGAGGATAGAACTGCGTATTGTTACCCGCAAGATGGTAGTAGAGCCACAATTTATAAAACATCTGTGTCATAGACCAAATGTTATAATCTATAAATGGCAAGCCTGAATTGAAACTACTCAGGGCGCTGTCAAGGCCACCCCAATTGTAACGGGATGTTTGCCCCCCCTGATACCATATAGCAGCATTGGAGAAGACATTGTTGGTAACCTCGGTACCTCCACGAATATTGAACACATCCTGGAACTGGTGACCAATCTCATGGGCCGGGCCCCAGATGTCAACTGCATAGTTGTTCACGCCTTTGGCATCGCAGTTACCGGCCATAGTGACAAGAGAACTGAGTGTATTTATATTATAATTGGCTGCATTCCAACCGGCCGACATAAAGCCGCTTTCTGTACCCAAAGCAACACCATGGTGATTATAATATTCGCTATAATCGAGCCCACGACAAAAATCCTGATATGTTACGCCATCGGCTGCAGCATCGTAATTATATATTTCTCCACGTGTACCATCGGCATTCCAACGAGGGTAGAACTGGTTCATTTTATCTACATCGGACTTCTGTATCAGACCAAGCGTAGCAAGTTCGGCATACATAATGCGGTCCCAAGTCTCCATCCAAATATTGATTTTACCGGTTTCAGGGTTGCAGCCCATGCCATAATCGTCCCAGGTAGGCGTGCCCTCAGTAAAATAACTTGGCACAGTGGGAACTGTTACACTCTCGGGCAGCAAGGTTTTGGTTCCCGAACTGCCATTAGTATCTTCCAATTGGAAAAGCATCACTTGCCTATTGCTCACTATAGGCAACACTGCAAGATTGGCACGTTCCTCCATATATACCCAATCGGCATCACAGTCGTAGCTTGCACCTGAATTTTGAAACCAAAGGTCATCTTCTGCGCCAAGCGCACTTGCGCGGAAGTCTCCTTGTGCATTATAGAAACCATTGATTGCACCACCCTCAATGTGAATTTTCAACGGAGAGTATTCCGATAACTTATGTGGGAACTTTGCCTCAACAGTTGCTCCATCGGGATTATATGTATCTACGTTATAGCAAATATACAGATGGTCGCCACCGTCATTAACCTCGGTGATATTTATTACATTCAGACCGGTTGTCAAGGCATAGCCTTCACCTGTAGGATCCGTGATGCGGTAATTGGAAGCTGCACGATGAAGACGCAGACTTGCACCATCCTTAATAGTTCCCTCAACTATTACATATACAGTTCCAGGTTCGGCAACGTAAATACCTGTGGGGTTATCGTTATTGGAGTGAGCATTCATTCGCAAGAAGCCTGTAATGTCGCCTGCAATGCTGTAGGGCTCGTACATCTGCACACGGAACTTCTTGGCGTATTTATGTTCCCAATTCAAACCAGCCTCGGCCTTGTCTGCATCGGCATTATCCTCAGCCCAGTCACCGGCAAGCGCTTTGGTATATATTTTGTCTGCAAGTTCCTGGAATTCGGCTTCCAAAGCCTGATACTCGGCTGTAGCCTTTGCTGCATCAAGCGTCGCATACTTTGGGGTGTAACAAGCGCCTTCGTTAAAGAGAGAAACAAAATTGTCCGTCCGTTTAGCCAAAGCCTCTCCCGTAGTAGGGCGTTCCTCAAGTATCGTTTCAAGTGCGTCGGCGGCATATTCCACTTTATGGATTGTCCAATGCGAGCTTGTGTTGCCATCGCCATTTTCCCAGCTTACTACACGATAGCCACCGTTATAGGGATTACCATCGTCGTGCATGTGGAGATAGCCGTTTACATTAGTGCCATTTGTTTTCAATGTGTTGTAGCTTACAGCAGATGTAACAAGGCTAAAAAGATTTGAAGACTCAGAATCAAAATCTGTCAAGCTCCAGGCAACCTTATTAGTGATAGCACCTTTCAAATACTTTGCATAGTAAAGATTGCGCAACACATAGTAATCGCCGTTTTTGGTCACATACCACTGCTGTTTCAGGTCATCAGCTGCTTCAGCCGCGGCATTCACATACAATGTGCCGCCAGCAGCCTCACCGGCATTCAGCGCACGTCCGGTGGATCTGTTCACAAAACGGTAAACCGCGCCTTCTTCAAATTCAGCCAACTGCGCCCATGCACTTGTCGCCACAAGCGACAAAAGGAACAGAGCAAAAAGATGTGTAAAAATCTTTTTCATAGTATTTTACGTTATAAGTTTATTTTCAATAACAACATAGCACAAGCGCATTCCCAAAACTGTTAAAATTCTTCAAAAACAAACTGTTATGCGCTTTTAAAAAAGTGTGTAATAATATTCACAGAATATGCATAACACATTAGTGCATACTACTGTATATTCTTGACAAAATTAGTAAAAACAGCATTTTTCAGCAATTTTTCGGAACAAAATTTATTCTTTGCGAACAAAGATTTAAGCAAACTGCTGTTTTTGGGGAATGTACTTGCAGAATTGCACAATAAACCCATGAAAAAGAAAGGCGGACATACTTTAAGAGACTGATTAAGCTTGGAGCATAAATTTAGAAGCTGTTTGAATTTCTAAAAAATTTGGCAATATAAATTCAAACAGTTTCTTAAACAACTTCTAAAAAAAACATAAAAGAGCGTCAACAATATCATTATTCACAGTTTCCTGCTATCTTTGCAAGATAATTAAAGAAAAAACAGTGATATTATGACAAAAAAGCTAAAAACCGGAACTATATGCGTGCAGGGTGGATGGCAGCCCAAGAAGGGCGAGTCAAGGGTTCTGCCCATTTATCAGAGCACTACATTCAAATACGACACAAGCGAGCAGATGGCACGCCTCTTTGACCTTGAGGACAGCGGATACTTCTACAGCCGCTTGCAGAACCCCACTGTTGATGCTGTGGGAGCAAAAATAAGCGCCCTTGAGGGCGGCGTTGGCGCTGTGATGACCTCTTCGGGACAGGCGGCGAACTTTTACGCAATACTGAACATCTGCCAGGCCGGCGACCACTTTGTGTCGGCTACCACAATATACGGCGGCACATACAACCTTTTTGCTGTCACGCTCAAGAAGATGGGCATTGAGGTTACGTTTGTCGACGCTGACGCTCCGGCCGAGGAGATTGAGAAGGCTTTCCGCCCCAACACAAAGGCGCTGTTCGGCGAGACAATATCAAACCCCAGCGTGAACGTGCTCGACATTGAGAAGTTTGCTGGCATTGCCCATCGCAATGGTGTGCCTCTTATTGTTGACAACACTTTCGCCACCCCTGTAAACTGCCGTCCCTTTGAATGGGGAGCAGACATTGTAACCCACTCAACCACAAAATATATGGACGGCCATGCCGTTGCCGTAGGCGGCTGCGTGGTGGACAGCGGAAACTTTGACTGGGAGGCGCAGCACGACAAGTTCACATGCCTGACTGAGCCCGACGACAGCTACCACGGCCTGATTTACACAAAGAGCTTTGGCAAGGCTGCATACATAACAAAGATGGTTGCCCAGGTTATGCGCGACCTTGGTGCAATGATGGCGCCGGAGAACGCATTCCTGCTGAACATTGGCCTTGAGACACTGCACTTGCGCATGCCGCGCCACTGCGAGAACGCGCAAAAGGTTGCCGAATATCTTGAGGCGCATCCAAAAGTAAAATGGGTAAACTACTGCGGCCTGCCAAGCAGCAAGTACTACGAGCTTGCGCAGAAGTATATACCGGGCGGCGGCTGCGGAGTGATGGCATTTGCCGTTGAGGGCGACAAGGAGGATGCCATCCGGTTCATGGACAGCCTGAAGTTCATTGCAATTGTAACCCACGTTGCCGATGCCCGCTCGTGCGTGCTTAACCCGGCAAGCCACACTCACCGCCAGCTGAGCAACGAGCAGCTGCTGGCTGCGGGAATCGACCCCGACCTGATTCGCCTGTCAGTGGGCATTGAGGATGCCGAAGATATAATAGCCGACCTTGAGCAGGCTTTAGAAACTGTATAAATTTTAAGGAATCTCTAAATAAAGAAAAACGGGTTCTCTCCTATCGTCGGGGATGACACATACGCGTTTTTGCTGTCTATGCCATCCCGGCAGAGCGAAGCGGCGAGGAGGCTCAAATGCACCGCAATACAAGGGCCGACTGTTATATTAAGAACATTTTATAAGAACCATAAGAGATGAAAGCATTATCAGCATTTGCAACATTGGTGTTCATTGCCACTAATGCCACAGCCATAACCGACGGCAAGGGGATTGCCGCCCCGCAGGATACCATTGCCAAGAGCAAGCGCGTGAAGATGATGAGAGTGGGAGGAGACGAAAGAGCCATAGTAATAAAGGAGGACGGAAGCAAGGCGCAGATTGACCAGGAAGTAAGGAAAAGGGCCGGGCAGAAAAAGCAGGCCGATGCCACTAAAGAGAAAAAGAATGAGCAGGAGCGCATTGCAACATATCCGGGCGGCGACAGGGCAATAAGGGAGTATGTGAGAAAAAACACGCGCTACCCAGCCGAGTGCAAAGGGCAGCGCATTGCCGGAAGGGCAGTCGTGTCAGTGACCATAAGGCCCGATGGCACAAATGCTGAAACAAAAATAGAGAAAAGCAGCGGCAACAGGCACATGGACGCCGAGGCTCTGCGCGTTGTGCGCTCTATGCCCAAATGGTCACCCGCCAAGAACATCAAAGAGGGCAAGGAGCACAAGCACCATATTTCGGTAAGCTTCCGCCCCGGCAGATAATATGAATATCCTTGAATACAACATAGGCAAAGATGCAAGAGCCTTCTCCACCATGCGCGGGGAAGGCTCAGGCAATTATGGAGGGTTCAACATAACCCACTATTGCGGTGACGAGGAGGCGCATGTGAAGAAATGCCGCGCCGAACTATGCAACATGCTTGGAATAACTGACGAGCGCCTTGTTCTGCCGCGGCAGACACATGGCTGCAACATCCTGAGCATTGGCAGGGACTTTATGGAGATGGGCAAAGAAGCGCAGCAGAAAGCGCTGTACGGCGTTGACGCGCTGATTACCGCACTGCAGGGAGTTTGCATAGGCGTTTCAACGGCCGACTGCATTCCGGTGCTTTTGCATGATTCCACGAGAGGCGTTTCGGCAGCAGTTCATGCCGGCTGGCGCGGGACAGTTGCCGGCATTGCCGGAAGATGCGTTGGACAGATGTGCCAGAAGCACGGCTGCAACCCTGCCGATATAAAGGCGGTAATTGCTCCCGGAATATCGCTCGCTGCATTTGAGGTAGGCGACGAGGTTTACAATGCCTTTGAGGAGGCCGGGTTTCCCATGAATCTTATTGCAAAGCGCTTCCCCGCTGCCGGGGGCGGCACAAAATGGCACATTGACTTGTGGGAGGCGAACCGCCTGCAATTGACTGATGCAGGAATAAACAGCCTCAGCATTCACACAGCGGGAGTATGCACATTCCTGAGCCACATGGATTTCTTTTCGGCGCGCCGCTTAGGAATCAATTCGGGCAGAATCTTCAACGGGATTATCAACTTGGGACAAGAAACGGCCTTAATTTAACCTCTCGGCTTTAAGATTTTTCCAAGAAGCACTCCAAACAAAAAAAAATAATTGAACCCGAAGGTTCAATTAAAAAGCCTCAACTTTAAAGAAACAGTCTCTTCAAAGAGAAGCATTAGCGCATGGACAGGAATTACTATCAATTCCAAAGACTGCCCCAGGTTGTGCTTTTCTCTTCACGCGTTCCGGTCTGCGTGCCGGGATTCAGTCTCTGCTCAGGAGCTGACGCTGCAATCACTGTTTCTGTTACAACAACTGCCTCCACAGCAAGAGGCGATACATAATTTCTCTTCATATACATAATTTTTAGAGTTTGCTTTATCTATAACTGCTGCCGCAACCGTATTGTTCACTGAAAGCAAATAAAAAAGAATATCCAAGACCGCAGTCCTGGATATTCTTCATGTATATGAGTTAGGGAATTATCCTCCGAAGTTATCGTACATGATTGACTTCTCCTCAACGCCAAGGTCGGTAAGCATGTTAACAACAGCCTTTGACATTGGGCCGGGACCGCACATGTAGTATTCAATATCCTCTGGAGCATCATGGTCCTTAAGATAAGTTTCATAGATAACCTGGTGTACAAATCCTGCTGTGTACTTAACGCCCGCTGCATCGGCTGCAGGGTCGGGACGGTCAAGCGCAAGGTGGAACGAGAAGTTGGGGAACTCTTTCTCAAGCTGCAGGAAGTCCTCGAGGTAGAATACCTCGTTGAGGGCACGCGCACCGTAGAAGTAGGTCATTACTCGGTCGGTTGTCTTGAGTGTCTTTGTCATGTGCATAATCTGAGCACGCAGAGGAGCCATGCCGGCACCGCCACCTACCCACATCATCTCCTTCTTTGAGTCAAAGATTGGGTGGAAGTCACCATAAGGGCCGCTCATAATAACCTTGTCACCTGGCTTGAGGGTGAAGATGTATGAAGAGGCAATACCGCAGGGAACGTCCATGAAGCCTGAACGGTCGGGCTTAAATGGAGGTGTAGCAATACGCACTGTAAGCATAATGCGGTCACCCTCAGCAGGATAGTTGGCCATTGAATAGGCACGGATAGTCTCTTCGGTGTTCTTGCACTTGAGGCCAAGCAGGCCGAACTTCTCCCATGCCGGCAGATACTCGTCGCCAATAAGTGACTTGTCAATGTCCTTGTCATAGGTCATGTCGTATGCAGGAATCTTAATCTGCGCGTATGAACCGGGCACGAAGTCCATGTGCTCGCCCGGAGGCAAAGCAACGATAAACTCCTTGATGAAGGTTGCGACGTTCTTGTTGGAGATAACCTCGCACTCCCACTCCTTAACGCCCATAACTGATTCGGGCACTTTAATTTCCATGTCGTTCTTGCACTTTACCTGGCAGCCAAGACGCCAATGTGCCTGCTGCTCCTTGCGTGTAAAGTGACTGGTTTCCGAAGGAAGGATTTCGCCTCCGCCCTCTATTACCTGAAGCTTGCACTGACCGCAAGAGCCCTTGCCGCCGCAAGCTGAAGGCAGGAAGATTCCGTTCTCGGCAAGTGTGCCAAGAAGAGCGCCGCCGGCTGCAACCTCAACTTCGTTCTCTCCGTTAATCTTTACCTTGATGTTTCCGCCTGGAAGCAGGAAGCGCTTTGCCAGCAGAAGGATAATCACCAGCAGAAGGATGACTACAAGGAAGACTGCTATACTTGATAAAATCAACTGTGTATTCATATCCTTTCTTTATTACATTTTAATACCTGAGAAACACATGAACGCCATGGCCATGAGACCTACTGTGACGAAGGCAATGCCAAGACCGCGAAGCGGCTTTGGAATGTCGCAATACTCCATTTTCTCGCGAATGGCCGCGAACAGCACAATGGCAACCATCCAGCCAAGACCAGAGCCTATAGCAAATGCAACAGAATCGGCAAAGCATGTAATTGCCTGAGAGTTGTCGGCAGCAAGGCCTATTCTCTGCTGCATGAAGAGCGAGCCTCCCATGATTGCACAGTTTACGGCAATAAGCGGCAGGAAGATACCCAGCTGGTTGTAGAGTGCCGGGGCAAAGCGCTCGACAATCATCTCAACGAGCTGCACAATACCAGCGATAACCGCAATGAAGAGGATGAACGCAAGGAATGTGAGGTCAACGCCCTCAACCAGCGCGCCGCTGGCCAATACTTTTGTCTGCAAAAGGTAGTTCACCGGAAGTGTGATGACCTGAACGAACACAACGGCAATACCAAGGCCGATGGCAGTCTTCACGCTCTTAGATACAGCCAGGTATGAGCACATACCCAAGAAAAAGGCGAATACCATATTGTCCACGAATATTGAGCGGACAAGTAAACTGAAGAAATGTTCCATAATAATTATTCTTAACTGTATCTATTTATTATTCCTGTAAACTCTTGTCCTTTGCTCTCTGATACCATACAATGCATGCAATGAGAATGAACGCAGCCGGTGTCATGAGCATAAGGCCATTGTTAAGATAACCGCAGTCATAAAGGCCCAGTTTCTCAACAACCGGATAGTTGAAGAGTGTTCCTGAACCGAAAAGTTCGCGGAAGAAAGCAACTATCACAAGTATCATTGCATAGCCGAGGCCGTTGCCGATACCGTCAAGGAACGAAGGCCAAGGCTTGTTCTGCATCGCAAAAGCCTCAAGACGGCCCATGAGGATACAGTTTGTAATGATAAGGCCAATGTACACTGAAAGCTGTACGCTCACGTCGTAGGCGAATGCCTTGAGCACCTCGCTTACCAATGTTACAAGCGCTGCCACAACTACCAGCTGCACGATAATGCGTATGCGGTTGGGGATTGTGTTGCGGATGAGAGAGATTATGACGTTTGCCATTGACACAATAATGGTTACTGAAAGACCCATTACTACAGCCGGCTCCAATTTGCTTGTAACCGCAAGTGCCGAACAGATACCCAACACCTGTACAGTTACAGGGTTATCCTTAAGAAGAGGGGCTGTGAGCGCCTCTTTATTCTTTTTTGAAAGTCCCATAGTTATTTTCTGCACTTTTTAGTTAACACCTTTTTTATCACACTTTGCTGCCGGACAGCTGTCCTTTACAGCGCATTTGCCTGCACCGGCACATTTGTCCGCTGCAACACACTTGTCTGCTGCAACAACAGGAGCAGCCTCCTGCTTTGCATGCTTCAAAAGGAAAGCCTTGTACTTTTCAAGCTTTTCAGCAAGCATGCCGTTCACACCGCTACAGGTAATTGTAGCACCTGAGATGGCGTCAACCTGAACATCTGCATCAGCGATTTTCTTTGCCACGTTAAGAGCGACGTTGCCGTCCTTCAAAACCTTCTTGCCGGCGAAACGGCTCTGGAACTTGTCGCTTGCGATTTCAGCGCCAAGACCCGGTGTCTCGCTCGCATGAGAGAAGTATACGCCATAGATAGTATTGCAGTCGTCATTAAGAGCAATGTAGCCCCAAATAGCGCCCCAAAGCCCGTTACCGGTCATTGGAATGATGTACTTGGTTGAGCCATCCTCCAATGTTGCCACATAGAGGGGAAGATTCTCGTCGGTGATTGCATCGTTGGGGACTGCAAAACCGCCCTCTTCCTTTACAATGTCGCCCTTGCTGTTTACGATGTACTCGCGGAGCTTCTGGGTTTTGCCCTTGATAACCTCCTCATACTTCTTTGCAGGGTCGGCTTCGTTCTTTATATTCAAAGAGGCAAGTATCTGCTTCTTCTTGTCAAGTTCAACATTTGCATCCTGCCTTGACTTTAGCGCCGATGATACTCCTGCCAAAAGGAAGGCAACTATCACCACAACCACTGCCGAATAGAGGACTGCGTAAATGTCACTGTTTGTGTTCAGGCCCTTTTTCTTCTTGCCGTCGTTCTGAACCTCAAACTCAGATGCACCGGCTTTGCAGAGGGGGCATACGTCGGGTGCACTACTGCCTTCATGCACATATCCGCACACTTTGCAAACATATTTCTTTGCTGCCATATCCTAATTATTTCTTTTTTGTTAGACGTTTTGCACGGTTGCTGATGTTTGACTGCACTACGCAATAGTCAATGAATGGAGCAGTCACGTTCATCAACAGGATAGCGAGCATCATGCCTTCGGGGTAACCGGGGTTAAGCACGCGGATGATGATTGCCATTGCACCGATTCCAAGACCGTAGATATACTTGCCGGTTTCAGTGCGGGCCGATGTTACAGGATCGGTTGCCATGAATACTGCACCAAAGCAGAAACCGCCGAGAATGAGGTGCTGCCATGCCGGTATCTGTGCTACGGGGTTTTCGGGCATTGTGTAGCCGAAGAGCATTGCCATGAGAATTCCGCCGGCAAATACGCTGAACATTATTCTCCAGCTTGCAACGCCTGTCCAAAGGAGGATTACCGCGCCTATTGCAATTGCCACAACACTTGTCTCGCCTATTGAACCTGGCATGAAGCCGAAGAGCATATCCTGTGTGCTGAGGACTACATCGGGAGCAGCGCCTGCAAGAGGAGCGCCGTTGACAGCATGCTGAAGGGCTGTTGCGCATGTGTAGGCATCAACATTCTCAACTGCTGCACCAAGGCCGAAAACAGGTTCTGTCGCCACCCATACTGCATCGCCTGAGATAACTGACGGATAGGCGAAGAAGATGAATGCGCGGGCAACCAGCGCCACGTTAACGATGTTCATGCCTGTGCCGCCAAACACTTCCTTTGCGAAGATTACAGCAAAAGCTGTAGCGAGAGCAAGTATCCAAAGCGGACAGCCTACGGGAACAATCATCGGGATAAGGATACCTGACACAAGGAATCCCTCATGAATCTCCTCATTTTTCCACTGGGCCACTGTGAACTCAATTCCAAGACCCACTGCATAAGACACGACAATCTTTGGCAGGGTAACTGCAAGACCGAAGAGGAACATGCTGAACCAGCTTGTGCTGTCGGCAACGCCTGCAGCAATGGCGTTCTGCAAGCCTATGTTGTACATTCCTAACAACAGTGCAGGAACAAGCGAGATAACGACAATTGACATAATGCGCTTGCTGTCAATTGCATCGTGAATGTTTACGCCGCTCTTCGAAGTGTCGTTGGGGACGAACAGGAATGTTTCGAAGCCGTCAAAAAGAGAACGGAAAGCGTGAAGCTTGCCACCCTCCTCAAACGAAGGCTTAACTTTATTAAGATAATTTCTCAAGAATTTCATACGAATATATTTTATTTTGCATTAAAACCTGGTCGGGGGCAAATGGCTTGCGCCATGAGCCGCAAACATCATCAACACATTTCGGCACGGAGCTTGTCAAGACCCTCGCGTACAATGCGCTGAAGCTCGAGCTTTGACGAATCGACAAATTCACAAAGTGCAAAATCCTCGGGGGCTACCTCATAGATGCCAAGCTGCTCCATCTTGTCAATGTTGCCGGTAATGATTGCCTTTATGAGGTACTCAGGGTAGATGTCCATCGGGAACACCTTGTCGTACTCGTTTGACATAATCATGTGGCGCTCGCCGCCCTTTATGCGGGCATCGATTGTGTACTTGCGGTTTGGAGAGAGCCAGCTGAAGTAGCTGCGGCTTGTGCTGTACATACCGAAGCGGGGCGCTGCCCAGCCAAGCATTTCATCACCGCCCATTACCTCAGGGATAACAGTGACCTCAGTAGAGAACGCGCCAAGGAAACCGTCCGCTGCTGTCTTTTTGCCGGTAAGCACGTTGCCGTCAATGTAACGGAGTTCGTATTTGTTCTCAACGCGGCCGTTTACAAGATTGGAAATCTGCGCGCCAAGAACAACCTTGCTGTATGAAGGATTCTTAACCTCGCTGCCTGCAAGAGCTACTGTGCGTGTAAAGTCAAGTTTGCCCTTGTTGAAGAGACGGCCAATGAAAATAACCTCCTCGGCGCCGATTGTCCAAACAATCTCGCCCTTGTTGACTGGGGCTGTGCGGTTAATCTGGACACCTACATTTCCGGCAGGGTGCGGACCTTCAAAGATTGTAGTTGTTACATTCTTTGCCACAGTAAGCGCCTGCGACTTCTGGCATGAGCAGATACCAAGGTGTACGGGAGCAATGCGCGAGAGTGCATCAAGTCCGGTCTGGAAATCGGCCTCATTGCCCTTGAGGGCAATCTCAAAGTTCACAGCCAATGGCTTTGAATCAAATGCAGAAACATAGATTGCACGCGGAGCATCGCTCGGAACGGCAATTACATCGTAAGGACGCTGGCGGAAGAATGCAAACAGGCCTGCCTTGAGCAGACTTGCCTTTACCTCATCGGCAGAAAGCGAAAGGACATCTTTCGCCTTGTACTCTACTGACTCAAACTTGCCGTCAGACTCTACAACGACGCTAAGAACGCGTCTTCTTTCACCGCGGTTAACAGCTGCCACCTTTCCGCTCACTGGCGAAACAAACAGCAACTCAGGGTTCTCCTTGTCGTAGAACAATGGATCACCAACCTTCACGCTATCCTCGGGCTTTACAACAACCTTTGGAGTTACACGGGTAAAATCAGCAGGCATCAAAGCATACAGCCTTGCCGGCTCAACTGATGTAAAATCAGCAACCGGAGCACCTTTTAGATTGATATTCAACCCTTTAGAAATTTTTACAACTCTGTGCATATAAATTGAGTTACGTTAATACATTATCCGTTACAAATTTAAAGAAAATTTTCCGCATTTCAAGGAAGATTTTTTAAATATTTTTTAGAATCTGCTTGAAAATATTGAGAAGCTGCTTAAGCAGTTTCTGAGCATGATTGATTCACTGAATCAGCATGCTTAATAAGGGGGCATATTCATGTTTATACAAAACATAGCATGCCAAGAAAAATGGCACAACATTTAATGAGTATTCAGGAAACGACAGCAAAAAAAATGAGAGGGTTGCCTCACGGCACCCTCTCACATCTATTAAGTAAGTAATTATTATTCTGCAACTGCTGGTGTAGATTCTTCTGTTGCAACAGCGGCCTCCTCCACTGCAGGAGCATCGGCCTTCTTGGCTGAACGACGGCGACGTGTCTTCTTTGTCTGTGTCTTAGCCATGTTCTCGTTGTAGTCAACAAGCTCAATGAAGCACATCTGGGCTGCGTCACCTAAACGTGTACCGAGCTTGATGATGCGTGTGTATCCACCCGGACGCTCAGCAACCTTTACTGAAATTTCCTTGAACAACTCAGTAACAGCCTCCTTGCTCTGGAGATAGCTGAATACTACACGACGAGAGTTTGTTGTATCGTCCTTTGACTTTGTAATAAGCGGCTCAACGAACTTCTTGAGTTCCTTTGCCTTTGCAAGAGTCGTAGTGATTCTTTTGTGCATAATCAAAGAAATTGCCATGTTTGAAAGCATAGCCTTTCTGTGAGATGCAGTACGACCCAAATGATTGAAAGATTTCTTATGTCTCATAATTATTCTTTGTCTAATTTATATTTTGAAATATCTGTTCCAAACGAAAGATTCAGACTCTCGAGCAAATCATCAAGCTCAGTGAGCGATTTCTTACCGAAGTTGCGGAACTTCAAGA
>JAFXAR010000058.1 GCA_017516885.1 Bacteroidaceae bacterium | reverse complement strand
TTAGCATACTCTGTTTTTATGAAGATGAATAAAAAGATGTAGTTCAAGGCTTGCGCAGCCTGAAAAACCGGAGTTTACTAAGCGTAAATGAGGATTTTGAAGGCAAGCGTAACGCAGAAATACACTTTTTAGTCATCTTCTAAAGCGTGGCGATGCAAATAGACCTCGCATGGCTATATCAGTGTTTTAACTCTTTTTGTGTATTTAGTTTAATTATTATTTAATAAAATATTATATTTTTGAAACCGAATTTATAAATTGGTGTAAAATTGATTTAAAATAGAATCCTAATAACTTTTAACTATTGCATTTTATGAAGAAAATTTCCACCTTTCTGCTTTCGCTTTTTGCTGTGGCAGCAGTGTCGGCCCAGGTGCCTTTCAAGGCAACTACCATTGAAAATGGTGATTTTGCCGAGGGTACAACTTGGTACACAATGGGCATTGGCGAGGGCGCAAAACTAATTAAGGACAATGACGGCGCCGATTACATTGCCCTTGGCGTTTCCACTCCTAAAGGCAACGATGACGAACTTTGGTGCTTTGTGGGCAACGCAACCGACGGCTATGCAGTGTATAACAAGCAGGCAGGCGCAGGCAAGGTGCTTGCATCAAAAACCGAAATGAACGCAATTGCCGGTATCGGTGGCACTGGCGGTTCAACCTATCCTACAATGCAGGATGCCGAGGCTCTTCCCGAAGGCTATGTCGGCCGCTGGGATTTTTCTGCTTCGGACAAAATTGCCGGTGTAGATGGCTATTTCATGAAGATTCACGGTACAGGCTATGCTGTGAACAACTTCGGCGGCATTGGAAAGCTTGCTTTCTGGGCCGAAGGCGCTGATGCCGGCTCTACTATCGTATTTACTGCAGCCGAGACTACTGTGGAGATTCTTGCTTCAACAGGCTCTTTCACGGTAAGCAACGCTAACGGCACATGGCACTCAAAGTGGGAGAGCAGCAGCCTTGCGGGCTTCTCTCTTTCAACCAATGCTAACAACATGACAACTTCGGGCGACTACATTGCCGGATACTCAGGCCAGTCAGGAACATCAACCTACACGCTTACAGCTCCCGAAGGCCTTGTTGTCAAGGGCTACAGCTTTGACTATGTGAATACCAACAACGATGCAAGCTACTCGCTGACTTTGACAGCCGAGGGCGGAACATACACCTCATCGGCCGAGGTGCAGACTCTGAGCGTTGAGGTTGCTGAACCCGCACGCACAGTCTCATTTACACAGAGCGGCGCTAACAAGGGCATCACATTCTCAAACTTTGTAGTTTACCTGGGACTTGATATTCGTGTTCCGGAAACCTCATTTGATGTATTCCCGACGCCTACATCATCGGCAATCCCTTACCGCATCCCTGCCATTGCGACAGCAAGCAACGGTAACATAATAGCTGTTGCAGACTACCGTCACAGCCGCGCCGACATTGGCATGGCAAAAAACGGCCGCATCGACCTCCGCGCACGCATTAGCAAGGACAATGGCGAGACTTGGGGCGATATTTTCAATATAATTGAGGGCCGGGGTGCTGACGGCGTGAACACTCCGGGACAGATGTATGTAGGCTTTGGCGACCCCGCAATCGTTGCCGACCGTGAGAGCAGCCGCGTGCTTGTTATCAGCTGCTCAGGCAATGTTTCGTTCCCTAACGGACAGCGTAACAACCATCAGGGCATTGCCCACTTCTACAGCGAGGACTTCGGCGAGAATTGGAGCGCGCCTGAAGACCGTTCGGAGCACATCTATGCACAGTTTGACAACACACAGCATGGTCCGGTGCGCGCAATGTTCGTGGGCTCGGGAAAAATCTCACAGAGCCAGTACATCAAGGTGGGCGAATACTATCGCATATATTGCGCGGTGCTTGTGAAGAATGTGAACGGTACACATGTGAACTTTGTTCTCTACAGCGATAACTTCGGCGACAGCTGGACTGTGCTTGGCGGCGGAGAGGTTTCTCCAATTCCAAGCGGCGGCGACGAACCTAAGGCAGAGGAGCTTCCCGACGGTTCTGTAATCATCAGCTCGCGTACAACAGGCGGACGCATCTATAACATATTCACTTATACCGACAGCAAGAAGGCCGAGGGCTCATGGGGTACAGCACAGTACTCTAACTCATCAAACAGCGGCACAATTGCTGTAAGCAACTCTACAAACGGCGAAATTCTGTTTGTTCCTGCAAAGCGCACTGACGATGGCAAGAAGGTTTATCTTGCATTGCAGTCAGTCCCCTTCGGTTCAGGCCGTGCCAACGTAGGTATCTATTACAAGGAACTTGAAACTCTTGCCGATTTTGTATCTCCACAGGCGATTGCTGCCAACTGGGACGGACGTCACCAGTCAACAAACCTCTCAAGCGCATACTCTACTATGTGCCTGCAGCAGGACAATAACATCGGTTTCCTCTATGAGGAGGATACATACGGCACAAACGGCGGCGGTTACACAATTGTCTACAAGAACTACAGCATAGAGTATCTCACCGACAGTGCATACGTTTATGATGCCGATGTTGACAGAACTGCAATAGTTGCAGCCGGCCTTGATTCAAAGCTTGATGCCTTTGATGCCGATGCTCCGGCTTATGTGGGCGCTGCCGACAAGAACTCTGTTGATGCCATCGGCGAGCTTATTGATGCATACAAGGCTGCTCCTTCGTATGAGGCTTACGAGGCAATCAATGCTGCTATTGCCAACCTTCCCAAACTTGAGGTTGAGGCCGGCAAGTGGTATCGCATACGCAATACTGAGCGCAGCAGTGCAACGCTCTACCTCAACCCCGAGGCAAACCGCGTCTCTGCAGCGGCATCAAATGTAAATAACGCTAACCAGCTATTCTCGTTTGTTCCTACCGGCAACGATAAGGAATACTATCTCTACAACGGCAACTATCAGTATTACCTTGGCCCTCTTGGCGCAAACGAGACACAGCCTGTTGTTACAGCAGACGAGACTGCAGCCGGAAGGTGGACTATAAGCAGCACTGCCGATGGCAAGAGCTCTATCATCTGCCAGAACAAGACAGGCAGCAATACAGGCCTGCACCTCGCCGGTGACAATGTCCGCCTTGTGCCATGGACAAATAACGCTCCTGCATCATTGTGGTACATTGAACCGGTAGAGGAGTTTGACCTTGCAATTGACGGATACGCTGCTGTGTGCATGCCGTTTGCCATGACAATGCCCGAAGGCGTTACTGCATACACCGCAGGCGCTGCTGCCGATGTTGACGGTGCAGTTGTCGCTCCTTTGACAGAGTGTGGAAATGTAGTTGCAGCGGGTGTTCCTGTAATCCTCGCGGCAGAGAACGGCACATACACAATTGGCGTTGGAGGCGATGCCGGGGCTGCGGAGAGTGCAAATGCTCTTGGCGGAGTTCTCAAGAGCGCTAACGTAAGCGGTTCAAACATTTATACTTTAAACGGCGAGGTGTTTGTGAAGCGTGCTGCGGCGTCGGGCACAATGCCGGCAAACAGTGCATATTACACTGCCGACAGCGATGCTTCAACCATTGCATTGCAGAAGGGCGAGGCAACATCTATTGAAGGCATTGTTACCGGGGAGGGCAAAATAAGGGTTTATGACCTCAAGGGCAACCGTGTTGAGAATCCTTCGCGTGGCATTTATGTTACATCGGAGGGCGTGAAGGTGCTTGTTAAGTAAACGCGATGAGATAATTGCAGTAAACAATCCAATAACGATATTCGGGCGCGGAATTTCCGCGCCCGAATATCGTTATTGGAGATTCTTTCCAATTCTGCTCAAGATAGCGTCAACGGAGAAGTATCCCGGGCCGCTGAAGAACATGAGGGCAAAGATTGTAAGGTACATCAGTGCCGGTTCGGCTGTGCTTAGGGGGTCGCCGGAGTGTATGATGAACACGGCAACGCACATTGTGAAAATCATTGGCAGCAGCGTCAGGCGGAACAGTATTCCAAGGATGAAGCAGAACGAGCAGAGAATCTCTGCCATCAGCGCCAGCCAGAATGAGAATGTCGCTCCAAAGCCGATAGGGTCGGGGAAAGTCTCCATTGCATTGCTGAACATCATCCATTTGGCAATGCCGTGGCTCATGAACAGAAAACCGAACACAATGCGTGCCATGAGCAGAATTATTGACTGTGCCATGGGAGTGGCCGGCTCGCTGAAAAGAAATTTCCTGATTCTTGTGTACATAAGTCTGCGGTGTTTAGAAATTCAGATTCTAAACACCGCAGACGGTATGTTTGTTCATTATTTCAGCTCAAAACGTACGTTTACATAGAGTATGTATGTTATTTGCCCTATGTTTATTGCAGTTGCAGAGTCTTCTTCTATCGCTTCGTCAATAGAGGCGAATTTGACGTTCCTCTTGTACATGCGCACGTCAGGCTGCCCGCCGTGCATTGAGGAATTTATGCTCATGGCCTTGCCTATCTCCTGGCCTATAGCCCCTGCAAGCACTCTTGCCTCTTGCTGTGCCTGCTTCATGGCCTCAATGCCCATTTCGCTTTTAAGCTCGTTTTTCTTTGTGTAGACAGTCTTTTCAAGTTCCACGTTTGAAATGCCTCTTTTCTCAAGCGAGGCAATGACCTGCTGCATTGTTGCTGCATCGTGCAGTTTCAGCGTGTATGTGGCCTCGGTCTTTGGCTTCATTTTGGTTGAAAATATCTTGTAGCTTACCTCGCTGCCCATGTAGCTGAGCGTCAGGCAGCTGGGTATGTCAATGCGGTTTTCCTTCAATGCGCCAATCATTGCTTCCTGCAGCTCTTCAAGGCTTTTCTTGCCCTTGTACTCCTTTTCGCTTATCTTTATGCTGAGGTAAAGCTCGTCAGGGGTTACCTTGCGCTCAACAGTGGCGTTGATGTCAATGTAATACTGCTGGGTGTTCTGTGCCAGCATCCCGCCCGGCAGCAATATCAGAAATGCTGCAATGAATATGCCTTGAATTGTGAATCTCGCTTTCATAATTGTACTGTTTTTGGAATTCTTGTTGTGATAGCATAAAAATATAATGGACAAAGATGCCCATTATATTGATTTCAAGCAAATATGTTTGTAAATATTAACGATATTTAGAAGCTGTTTAAATTTCAAACAGCTTCTTATTTTACTCCTCTTTTGCGGAATTCAAGCGGCGGAACTCCTACTTTCTTCTTAAAGAAGGTTGAGAACTGGCCAAGGCACTCAAAATTCAGCTTTGATGATATTTCGGCAATGCTGAGGTTGGTTGAATTCAGGAGTTCCTTTGCTTTAGCGAGCTTGAGCTCCTGGCGGTACTGCCCGGGGGATATGCCGCATTTGTTCTTGAACTCCCTGCGGAAAAGCGAGTAGCTTATATTCAGTGACGATGCAATCTCCTCAAGGTCCTTGCTGCCGTTCAGGTCCTCTTTCATTATGGCTTTTGCCTGGTTGATGATGCGCATTATGTAGCTGTCGCCAAACGAGTGGTTCATGTCCTCATAGTACACTCTTCCTATAAGTGAAATTGCCAGCCCGGCTACAATTTGCTGGAATCCCTTTTTCTCGTCGGCAATTATGTCGAATATTTCGTGATAGGTATTTATTATGCGCTCGTCAACGCCCACCTTGAACACGCAGTTTCTGAAGGTGAAGAATCCGGCCTTGATTTTCTCGTCCATGAAAGTGCCGTTGAAGCCAACCCAGTGGTCGTCCCATCCGGTTTCAGGGTTGGGGGCGAATGTGTGCCACTCTCCGGGGAAGAGCATGAACATCATTCCGGCCTCTATCTTGGTCTTTGAACACGATGCGCTTTCAAAATATCCCGACCCCCGCGTTATGTACACAAGCTGGTATTCATTCAGCACGCGGCGCTTGTTGTCGGGGAAGTTGTAGCCGTCGGGGTGCGATGAGAGTGGATAGCCCTCGCCGGGATGTGCATGCTGGAAACCGGCTGTTGTTACTGCCAGGCCCCACGACTTGTCGCGCGGGGATATTTGGAGATATTTGAAATTTTCTACTTTTCTTTCAGTGAGAGTGCTTTTCATCATTAAACAGATTCTAAATGTGTCTTGTAATATTTGTTTACAAATATTTACGCTTGGGCGTAATATCGTTATAAAGGGTTTGCCTGACAAACAGAGAATGCTTTTGCGCTGCTGTTCCAATGCAATGTTATTGCAAAGTTAATAAAAAAAATTAACAAACAAAATGCCTGCTGTTATGTTTATTCACTGTGATAACCCCAAAAACAGACGATTATGAAGATGTTTATTGAAAGAATTGCCGTGTCGGCGCTTTTGCTGCCGGCAGCGATTGCGGCCGGTGCGCAGAACTGGGTCGCCGTTCCTGAGGATGTAACTCCCATTGTGTGTATTAGCGAGACTGTGAATGAAGCCCCTGAGGTGGTGGAGATATTCCAGAATACGCAGAGTACCTATCATCACGACCCGCGAGAGCCGCGTTTTGTGCTTGTTGACAGGAAGGGGCGCTGGGGATTGGGTATCGGCGGCTATTTGCAGACAAAAATCGAGTACGACTTTGACAAGGCTGTAGATAACGTGGATTTCCTTCCCTCTGCAATACAGCGCGGAGGCGCTCCCTCAAGCCAGTACCGCATGGACATGACTAATTCCACTCTGTTTCTTAAATTGGTGGGACGAAGCAGGTTCTTGGGCGATTTCATGGTCTACACATCGGCCGACTGGCGAGGCAGCGGCCTTGGATTCAAGTTGCAGAATGCCTATCTGAGTACAAAGTACTTTAAGGTGGGATACACTGTGGGAACATTCATGGACCTTGCCGCTGTGCCTGTTACAATTGACTACGGCGGCCCTTGCGGCATGACTTTCTACCGTTCTACATTGCTGCAGCTGCGCTATGGATTTGATTTCGGCCTCTCTATGGGTATTGCCGTTGAAGCGCCCGATGTGAACGCTACCGGCGATGAGAATCTTTATATAGGTGCGCAGCGTTGCCCTAATGTGCCGCTTTATGTGCAGTATAACTGGCGCAACATGCCCGGAAACCATATCCGCGTGGCTGCCATAATGCGTGATATTTCCTATACCGACAAGGTAACCGCCAAGGATACCGACAAGGTGGGGTGGGGTGTTCAGGCAAGCATGCTTGCCACAATAGGCAAATTGCAGTTGAAGGGGCAGTTTACCGTGGGCGAAGGCATTGGCTCGCTTGTGAACAATATCTCGAATGTAGGCATTGACGTTGTGCCCAATCCCAATGAACCGGGAAAGGCAATGATGCTTGCCTGCGAGGCATGGTATGCCGGCATTCAGTACAACATAAATTCAAAATGGTTTGCAACAGCGGCATTCAGCCAGACTGCGCTCCATTCACGCAACGGATATGCCGAGGCTAACCCGGGCGGATACCGCAAGGGACAGTATGCCGTAGCCAATGTGTTTTATAATGTGAGCGATAATTTTCAGGTAGGCCTGGAGTATCTGCATGGCTGGCGCATAGACTTTGACAAGAAAACATACAATGCCAACCGTGTGAACCTTTCGGCAAGGTACGATTTTTAATGATTGCTTAGGCGGTCTCAGGTGGTAAAGGCCGTTTGGGTACTCCTCATGCAGCTGCAGCGCGCGCAACAACTGTTGTGTGCGCTGCTTTATTTTAGTGCAGCATGTTCTGCCGGCGTTTTTGCCGGCTGCTGTTTTTGCTGTTCTGGCGAAACTTCTTTTTTCTGTTGTTTTGTTTTATGAAATATTTGTTTATTTTTGTAACCGTTTAGAAACATTCGCCTGTTTTTGAAAACCATTAGTGCGATTATATAACTAATAGATAATATTATATGGACATTGTTTCATTTGTCTCCGGATTGAGCGCGGTCGAACTGTCATATCTGTTCGTCGTGCTTTTTATGTTTACGCTCGCCATAATAGACCTTAATGTGGGAGTGAGTAATGATGCCGTTAACTTTTTGAGTGCGGCGGTAGGCTCTAAGGCAGCAAAAATAAACCATGTGCTTATTGTGGCGGCCGTGGGTGTGTTTGTGGGCGCTTCATGCAGCAGCGGCATGATGGATGTGGCGCGTCATGGAATTTTCACTCCGGGAAACTTTGCCTTTGCCGACGTAATGTGCATTTATCTTGCCGTGGTTATAAGCGATGTATTCCTGCTCGACCTCTTCAACTCGCTCGGCTTGCCCACATCTACCACCGTTTCAATGGTGTTTGAATTGCTTGGTGCGTCATTCGTTACAGCTTTGATAAGCTCAAGCGAGGGCTTGTCTTCACTGAATACCGACAGAGCCCTTACAATCATCATTTCAATATTCCTGTCGGTGGCAATAGCCTTTCTGTTTGGCCTTGTTGTGCAGTGGATTTCGCGTATAATATTTACATTCCACTATCGCAAGAATCTTTGGCGCAAGATTGGAATATACGGCGGCTTTGCATCTACTGCCATATTGTACTTTATGCTTGTGAAGGGTCTGAAGGGCAGCAAGCTTGTGGCGTCACTGCCTGAGGAAGTTACAGGCTTTGTCTATGGCGATACGGTGACTTTCCTTTTGTGCGCTTTTGTTGTCCTAACACTGCTTATGCAGCTGCTGCACATGCTCAAGGTGAATGTTTTGAAGATAGTTGTGCTCATGGGCACCTTCTCGCTTGCCATGGCCTTTGCAGGAAACGACCTGGTGAACTTCATAGGCGTTACGCTTGCCGGTTTAGAGTCGTTCAATGATTTTGTGGCCAATGGTGCAGGCGAAACTGTAGATACATTCATGATGACGTCGCTGATGCCTAAAACATCAGGTGGAGAATCAAATTCAACACCAATATACTTCCTTATAGGCGCCGGTGCGGTGATGGTATTTGCACTCTTTACAAGCAAGAAGGCGCGCAAGGTGCTTCAGACCTCTATCGACCTTTCAAGCCAGCAGGACGACGGCAATGAAATGTTCGGCACTTCGCCCATTGCCCGCAATCTTGTGCGTGCCGTTACCAAGATGGTTACTGCGGTGTCGTCAAAGACCCCGAACGCTGTAAAGGAGTGGATAGGAAAGCGCTTTACTCCGCTTGAAGAGCGCGAGGACGTGGCTTTTGACCTTGTGCGTGCATCGGTTAACCTTGTGCTTGCGGGATTGCTCATTGCATTGGGTACATCGTTGAAACTTCCCCTTTCAACAACATACGTTACATTCATGGTGGGCATGGGCTCTTCTCTGGCCGACCGTGCCTGGGGACGCGAGAGTGCCGTTTACCGTGTGACAGGCGTGGTTTCTGTCATTGGCGGCTGGTTTATCACTGCCGGTGCTGCATTCATTATTGCATCCCTTGTTGCAACGGTGCTTAACTTTGGCGGCGTGGCTGCCATGTACATAATGATTGCGCTTGTGATTTATCTGCTCATTCGAAGCCATGTTAACTATAACAAGAAGAAGAGTGCCGAAAAGGTTGACGAGAAGATGCTTGTTGTGCTCAAGTCCGAAGACAAGGAGGAGGTTTGGGAGAATCTGAAGCTCCATTCAGCCGAAACTCTTACACATACCTTGTCATTCTCGGCCGATACATACAAGACTATGTTCGATGCTTTCTCTAAGGACTCTCTTCGTCCGTTGAAGAGCTCTCTTATAAAGATTGTGGAGGAAAAGGCATTTATGAAGAAGGAGCGCCGCGCCGAAACAAGAGGATTGCAGCGCATTGACCAGAAGCTTGCCTTTGAGCGCAGCACATGGTATCACTTGTGTACAAACAGCTGCCAGCAGATGCTGAATACGCTTACGCGTATCGGCGAGCCTATGAAGGAGCATGCCGACAACAGCTTCAGTCCGCTGTCAAAGAACTTTATAATTGAGTTTGCACCATACTGTAACGATGTCTACACGGTGCTTAAGGATATTAACACGATTATCGCTACCGGTGATTATTCAACATCGGAGGAGGTGTCGGAGCGTGCGAAGCGCCTGAAGCACTCGCTTGCCAACCTGCGCAAGGAGCAGACAATGAGGCTGCATCAGAGCCAAGGCAGTCTGCGCATGGATTTTGTTTACCTCAACCTTATTCAGGAGAGCCATGAGCTGCTCAGTGAGGTCCGTAACCTCCTGCGCGGCAGCAACAAGTTCTTCGCAAGCGCGGCAAATGCAGCTGCTGACAATATGAAACTGTAACTTGATTAGTTTTATACTATAAACAAGGAGGCCGCTAAAAATTTTTAGCAGCCTCCTTGTTTAACATACAGCTTTATTTATGCATTTCATACAATAATCCCACCATTTCATACAAAAAACCCTGTTTAATTTTTATTAAAATTTATAAAGTCATATCTTTGTGCCTGTAACACAAATGCGTATCACTCTTAGAACCCGATTACACTATGCAACTTAATAAAGGAACAGAACTGCAGAATGGCAAATACCGCATACTCGGTATCCTTGGCCAGGGCGGTTTCGGCATAACTTACCTTGCCCAGCAGGAGCGCCCGAACAGAAAAGTGGCTATAAAGGAGTTTTTTATGAAAGAACACTGCAACCGCGATGTGGATAGCCATAATGTTTCAGTCCCTTCTGTTGGCAGCAGAGAACTTGTAAAGCATTTCAGGCATAAGTTTCTTAAAGAAGCCGATCTCATAGCGTCGTTTGATAATTCAAATATTATACGCATACACGATGTATTTGAAGAAAATGGCACTGCCTACTATGTAATGGAATACTTGGAAGGCAAAAGCCTGAAGGCTATTGTTGACGAGCAAGGCGCGCTCCCCGAAGATGTTGCAGTAAAATATATCCGCCAGGTATGCAATGCCCTAAAGGAGGTGCATGAGAACAATCTCCTGCATTTGGATATAAAGCCAGCCAATATAATGCTCGGCAAGAAAGGCAACGCAGTTCTCATAGACTTTGGCATATCAAAGCATTACGATGAGGCCGGTGTGCAAACCAGCAGCACCGGAGCTGGAATTAGCGAAGGTTATGCGCCGCTTGAGCAATACGAAACCGGGGCTCTTAAAACCTTTACCCCTGTAACCGATATATATGCTATTGGCGCAACACTGTTCTTCCTCCTAACCGGCACACGTCCGCCAAAGGCAAGCGACGTTATGAATCATGGCCTGCCGGCACTGCCAGGGAATGTTTCTCCAGCGGTGCGCAAAGCGATAGAAACAGCCATGCAGCCTGTAACAGCAAACCGTCCGCAGAGCGTGGAGGAGTTCTTGAGGTTAGTGGTTAAGAAAGGTGATAATGATGAAACAGTTGGAGACTGGGAAAAAGAGACTTCTAATGAGAATGACACTGATTTGACCGATTTGTCGGGCGCAGCAAAGGTCTTGAACAAAAACAATGAAGTTCCAAAAGAGAAAAAGAGCAGCAAGGGCTTGTGGATAATAATACTGCTTGCTGTTATATGCGGTGCAGTAGGTGGCTTTATGCTCCTTGGCGGCGGAAATGCTGTAAAGAAAGACAGTGTAAAGGATACGGCCATGACTGTTGCTGAAAAATCTGACACAGCAAATAAGGATAGTGTATCTGCAGCAGTAATACCAGATGTTATAAAGGATACGTCAGAAATCATTGCACAGACAGAACCGCTGGAAGTTTTTATTATAAAAGAGGATAAGAACGCTGATAAAAAAGCTGATGATAAATCAGATGATAAATCTGCTGAAATGAGTGCCGGTGAGGCCTGCTCAAAAGGCAACGCTGCTTATGATAAAAAGGAGTTCAACGCGGCTGCAAAACTTTACCTCTTTGCTGCTGAAAAAGGTCATGCCGATGCCCAGTATATGCTTGCCCGCTGCTACATGACTGGCAGAGGAGTTCCAGTGTCAGAAAAAGATATGGTAAAATGGATGACTAAGGCAGCAGAACAGGGTCATGACTATGCGCAGAACGAGCTGGGTTTGTGCTATAAATTTGGAAAGGGAGTGGAAAAATCTGATTCAGAGGCTGCTAAATGGTTTAGAAAAGCTGCGCAGCAGGGCAATGCCGATGGACAGTGCAATCTTGGTATATGTTATGAATATGGCGAAGGTGTTGAAAAATCATTGGAAACCGCTTCAGATTGGTATAAGAGGGCTGCCAAGCAGGGGCATGAAGAGGCAAAAAAATATCTGGATGATATAGACAATAAGTATCAATCATCTTCCGTCACCGGCACAATCAACGGCCACGAATATGTTGACTTAGGCTTGCCCAGCGGGCTCAAGTGGGCCACCTGCAATGTAGGCGCAAGCAAGCCCGAAGAGTATGGCAATTACTACGCCTGGGGCGAAACCTCTACCAAGAGCAGCTACACAGAAGACAACAGCGTAACCTACGGCAAGAACTTCAGCGACATAGGCGGCAACCCCGCCTACGACGTCGCCCGCAAGCAGTGGGGCAGCACCTGGCGCCTGCCCACAGAAGCCGAGTTTGACGAACTGCTCAACAACTGCACCTGGACCTGGACAACTCAGAACGGTATAAACGGCTACAAGGTAACCAGCAAGAAGAACGGCAACAGCATCTTCCTTCCTGCTACCTGGAATAATGGTACGTCGCCTGGCGGCCAGGGGACTGGCGGTTTCTACTGGGGTTCTACGCCTCATGAGAGTTATTCCATCCTCGCGTTCATCCTGTACTTCGGCAGTGGTTACCATAGCAAGGGTTGGCTCAGCCGTAGCTACGGCCACAGCGTGCGCCCTGTCTCAAAATAGCGAAGTCTGCGACTTCGCTATTTTTATTCTCTGTCGGGATGAACAATTGCGCAATGATAAGCACAGGTAATTTCTTTAACCGGCACCGTTAAATTCCACAGCTTGAGCCTGTTTGATTTTTGGAAATAGTGCGAGGATTGTTTGACCGCTGGTTACACGGTTGCTTGCA
>JAFXAR010000057.1 GCA_017516885.1 Bacteroidaceae bacterium | reverse complement strand
CTCATTGCGTGAGCAAGCTTGCTTGCTCCCATTCGCTTGCGCTGGCTTTGTGGGAGAGTAGCAGCCTAAAGGCACTCCTTTGTGAAGCTAAAGCTTCAGTCGTCGCAAGCAACGCTCGCCCGCGTTGCCATCGCCACTTTTACAGAGCGAGCTTTAGTTAACACTAAAGCTCGTTTTTTTTTTTTGTATAAATGCCATCGCAGCACCTGTCCGCTGCCGTTAATCCCCCTTGTCATATTGGGCCGGTGGCGCTGCAAAGGTTGTGGGAGAGTAGGTCATCGCCACTTCTATAGAAGGACATCCGATTAGGGTGTCTTTTTTTGTATAAATGCTATCGCTGCTTCTATAGAAGGACATCCTTTTGGACACGCCCTCAATAACACGTCTCTGTTTCGCTGTGGAATAACAAATTGCGTGTTATTCTTCTTGCTATTTATAGAGCCGCTCTATACTAAAAAATGCTTTTTTGCGTTTATTGTATGTTAAACTCTCTTATGATGAAGTGGTATAGCAATTTCAGAAATATAAAATTTGCCCTTATAGCTGTTGCGGCAATAATTGTGCTTACGTCTCTTGTTGTTTCTAATTCAATAGTTAACGAACTCAAGGAGGAGGAGACAAGGAAAATTGAGATTTGGGCCGAGGCTATGAGCACTCTTAATAATGCTGAATATCAGGAGGTTTCGCTTGAAGATATTCAGAGCGGCAAGTTTGTGCTTGACGATTCGGGTTCTCATCAGGGTGACGGCGAGGACCTGAAGTTTGCGGCTGCCGTAATGAACAGTAATACAACTATTCCTGTCATCGTCACTAACCAGCAGGGCAATATTACCTTGCACCGCAACATTGAGATTCCTGCCGGCACAGATTCACTTGCTGTGATTATGGAGACGCTTTCCGATATGCGTACCGAAGGCAAAATCATACGCATGGATGTAGGTGACAGCAATTCCGGAGAGTATATTGAGGTATGTTATTCCGATTCTCTTATTCTTAAGCAACTCTCTTATTATCCCTACATTCAGCTTACTGTAATGTTGCTTTTTGTGCTGATTTGCTTTGTTGCCATATTGGCGTCAAAGCGCGCAGAGCAGAATCGCGTGTGGGTGGGACTCTCAAAGGAGACTGCGCATCAGCTTGGAACGCCTATTTCTTCACTGATGGCGTGGGTTGAGGTGCTGAAGGAGAAATATGCCGGTGATGAGCTTATTCCGGAAATGGAGCGCGATGTTACCCGTTTACAGAGAGTTGCTGAGCGCTTTTCCAAGATAGGCTCTAAACCCGAACCCACCGCCGAGGATTTTGCCGAGGTGGTAGGCCGTTCTGTAGATTATGTAAAGCGCCGCAGCCCTTCGCAAGTGGAATACGAGGTGGTGCTGCCCAAGAAACCTCTCTTGGTGCGCATGAATGCGCCGTTGGTGGAGTGGGTTATTGAGAATCTGTGCAAGAATGCCGTTGACGCAATGGATGGTAAGGGAAAAATAAGCATTGTTGTGTCGCACAATGATTCAACAGCGTTTGCAGATGTCTCCGATACAGGCAAGGGCATATCCAAGGCGTGCCGCAAAAGGGTATTTGAACCCGGATACACTACGAAAAAGCGCGGGTGGGGTCTTGGGCTTTCGTTGGCGAAGAGAATAATTGAGCAGTACCACAAGGGTCGTATTTTTGTAAAGAGCTCGACCCCTGGAAAGGGTACAACATTCCGCGTGCAGCTAAAGAAATAGGCGCTTGAAGTACTCAAGGCACGCATGATTTTTCGGAAAATAAGGCATATTCCGAAGTTTTTCTTTAAATTAGGTGTTTCTAAAGATTTTTTTTACTACCTTTGTGTCCTAAAATCGGGTAGTATGGGAAACGATACTGCTTTTTAACTTTATATTGTTGATTGTGATGATTTTATAGTAGCGATGGGAAGATTTGATGAATATAATGTTGACCTCAAGGGGTTGAAAGCAGCCTCTCTCAGCCTGAATTTTAACTTGGATAACACCTTTTTTGCAAATATTGAAGGTGAAGAGTTCCAGCGAGGAACGGCAACGGCTGTTGTAACAGTAAGGAAGAACCGAGAAATTTTTGACTTTACGTTTGTTATCAACGGCACGGTAATTGTTCCGTGCGACCGTTGTCTTGACGACCTTGAAATTGAGGTTTCCACAGAGAACACCTTGCGCGTAAGGCTTGGCGAAGAGTATGCCGATGATGGCGATGTGGTGGTAATTCCTCAGCAGGACGGTGATTTTAACCTTGCTTGGTATCTGTACGAGTTTATGGTGCTTGCACTTCCAATGAAGCGTGTTCATGCTCCGGGAAAATGCAATCACGAAATGACCGGCAGGCTAAAGAAACACTCTGCCGCTGTCGGTGATGATGCCGAAGAGGCTGAAGAACAGGAGATTGACCCGCGTTGGGCAAGTTTGAAGAATATACAAATAGAAGAAGATAATTAAAAAGAAAGTAAAATGGCACATCCTAAAAGAAGACAGTCAAAGACTAGAACTGCCAAGAGAAGAACTCATGACAAGGCAGTAGCTCCTACATTGGCAATTTGCCCTAACTGTGGTGAGTGGCACGTTTATCACACCGTATGCGGTGCGTGTGGTTATTACAGAGGCAAGCTTGCTATCGAGAAAGAGGCAGCAGTCTAAAGTTTCCTGCCGCAGATGCTTGCAGCTGCGGGCAGTTTTTGTACGTAAGTTAAAGACGCACCTACGCTGTTATGGTTGTGGTGCGTTTTTTGCTTTTTTATTGACAAATTATGCATAAGGCCGGTTTTGTAAATATAGTGGGCAACCCCAATGTGGGCAAGTCAACATTGATGAATCTGTTGGTTGGCGAGAGAATCTCAATAGCAACATTCAAGGCGCAGACAACGCGCCACCGTATCATGGGTATTCTGAATACTGATGATGCGCAGATTGTGTTTTCCGACACTCCCGGAGTGCTGAAGCCTAACTACAAGCTTCAGGAGGCCATGCTGCGCTTCTCGCGCAGCGCGCTCAGGGATGCCGACGTTCTGCTGTATGTAACCGATATGGTGGAAAGCCCCGAAAAGAACAGTGATTTCATTGCCGAGGTAAGAAAGCTTGACGTGCCCATTCTTGTGCTTATAAACAAAATTGACCTTGCCGACCAGCAGGCGCTGGTGCAGAAGGTGGAGCAGTGGCATGAGATTATACCCGAGGCTGAGATTCTTCCAATTTCGGCAATAGCAAAATTCAATGTCGATGTTGTAATGAAGCGCATAATGGAACTTCTGCCCGATTCGCCGCCTTACTTCGACAAGGATGCGCTTACCGACAAACCGGCCCGTTTCTTCGTTACAGAGATAATCCGCGAGAAAATTCTGCTGCATTACGATAAGGAGATTCCTTATGTTTGCGAGGCGGCTGTGGAGTATTTCAAGGAGAGCGAGAGCAAAATATATATCAAGGCAATAATATACGTTGAGCGTGATTCCCAAAAGGGCATAATAATTGGCCATGAGGGAGTGGCTCTCAAGCGGGTGGCCACCGATGCCCGCAAGGAACTTGAAAAGTTCTTCGGCAAGAAGATTTTCCTTGAGATATATGTGAAGGTGGATAAGGACTGGCGCAACAATGACCGCCAGCTGCGCCGTTACGGTTACGACCAAAAGGATTGACACCGCGCATGCGCGCTGATGCAGCGTTGGCAATTTGCGTAAATTAGAAATTCAAACAGACGCCCCAAGGGGGCACACATGGATGATATATGGGAAATTTGGTAGCAATAGTAGGACGTCCCAATGTGGGAAAGTCAACACTTTTTAATCGTCTCACAGAGACAAAGCAGGCAATAATTTCCGACGAAGCGGGCACAACCCGTGACCGTCAGTACGGCCGCTGTCTTTGGTGCGGCAAGGAATTCTCGCTTGTTGATACAGGCGGTTGGGTGCGTAACTCAGACGACGTATTTGAGGAGGCAATATGTGACCAGGTAACACTCGCTCTTGAGGAGGCCGATGTTATACTATTTGTTGTTGATGCCATGAATGGTCTTACAGACCTTGATATGGAGATGGCATCAATGCTCCGCCGCTCAAAGAAACCGGTATTGGTTGTTGCCAACAAGGTGGATACATACGAAATGCAGTATGGCACTGCTGAATTCTACAGTCTTGGCCTTGGTGATATGTACTGTATCTCAGCTGCGAACGGAAGCGGAACTGGCGACCTTCTTGACGAGATTATCGCTAACTTTACAAAGGAGGCAGAGGAGGCGCCCGAGGAGAATATCCCGCGCTTTGCTGTGGTGGGACGTCCTAATGCCGGCAAGAGCTCAATTATAAACGTATTCTTGGGCGAGGAGAGAAACATAGTCACCAATATTGCCGGAACAACTCGCGATTCAATACTCACACGCTACAATAAGTTCGGATTTGATTTTTATCTTGTTGACACTGCCGGAATACGCAAGAAGGGCAAGGTTACCGAGGATATTGAATACTATTCAGTGCTGCGCTCAATACGCGCAATTGAAAACAGTGATGTCTGCATTCTGATGATTGACGCTACACGCGGCATAGAGTCTCAGGACCTGAATATATTCTCAATAATACAGCGCAACCAAAAGAGCCTTGTTGTGGTGGTTAATAAATGGGACTTGGTTGAGGACAAGAGCGAGAAGGTGCAGAAGTTCTTTGAGAATGCCATCCGTGAGCGCGTAGCTCCTTTTGTGGATTTCCCAATCATCTTTACCTCCGCAGTGACAAAGCAGCGCGTCTTCAAGGTGCTTGAGACAGCCAAGGAGGTTTATCTTAACTCAAAGACAAAAATCTCCACAGCCAAGTTCAACGAGGAGATGCTTCCTTTGATTGAGGCCTATCCGCCACCATCAATAAAAGGCAAGTACATCAAGATAAAATACTGCATGCAGCTGCACGAGACCCGCGTTCCGTCGTTCCTCTTCTTTGCAAACCTGCCGCAGTATGTGAAAGAACCTTATAAGCGCTTCCTTGAAAATAAAATCCGCTCCAAATGGAATTTCCACGGAGTGCCGATGAATATTTTTATTCGTCAGAAATAGGCCGTAACGTAGTGGAGGCCAATTTCTTTAAGTCGGAACATTTTCATCCGTCAGAAATAGGCCGTAACGTAGTGCAGGCCAATTTCTTAAGCCGGAACATTTTCATCAGGCAGAAATAGGCCGTAACTTAGTGCAGGCCAATTTCTTTAAGCCGATGAATATTTTCATCAGGCAGAAATAGGCCGTAACTTAGTGCAGGCCAATTTCTTTAAGCCGATGAATATTTTCATCAGGCAGAAATGAAATCTTAGAGGTATATCCTGGAGCAAAATACAGCGATACGGTAATAAGCGAACTTTATTTTGACGGAATTGATGACCATTGAAGCTATATCAGAGGGCAGCGCGCGCTGCCCTCTGATATAGCTATATGTTTCTTGTAGCCTGCTCCTTTACCTGGCGCAATATCTCGCTTGAGAAAAGGAAGTCGTTGAGAATCCTGTTGTCGGTGTTTAGAATCTCCTTATTGCTTCCCTCCCAGCAGAGCTCTCCTCCGGCGAGGAATATTATGTGGTCGCCGATGTTCATCACCGAGTTCATATCGTGCGTGTTGACAATGGTTGTTATGTTATACTCTTCGGTGATGCCGTGTATAAGCTCGTCAATGATGAGCGATGTCTGGGGGTCAAGGCCCGAATTTGGCTCGTCACAGAAGAGGTACTTTGGCCCCATGGCTATTGCGCGGGCAATGGCCGCACGTTTCTGCATGCCTCCCGACAACTCCTCCGGGCCTTTGTCCTGCGCTTCGGCAAGGTTTACTCTCTCAAGGCATAGCCGGGCGCGCTTCAAACGCTCGTTGTAAGTCATTGAAGAGAACATATCCAATGGGAACATCACATTCTCAAGCACGCTCATGGAATCGAAGAGCGCCGCATTCTGAAACAGCATACCAATCTCCCTGCGCAGCAGGAGCTTCTCCTTCTTGCCCATTTGCAGGGTGTCTCTGCCGTCATAGAGCACTTTTCCCCTTTCGGGGATTAGCAGGCCCACAATGCACTTCATCAGCACGGTTTTTCCTGCGCCGCTCTTGCCTATTATGAGGTTTGTCCTGCCGTTGTCAAAGAGCGCGCTTATGCCGTTAAGCACAGTCTGCCCCTCGAATTGCTTGTATACCGAATCAACTTCTATCATTGCATGAGTAATTGTGTTAGAATCATGTCGGAAAAGAGTATCAGTGCACTGCAGCTTACCACAGCGTCAGTGCTTGCTTTTCCCACCTCGATAGAACCGCCTTTAACAGTGTATCCGTAGTACGATGCTACCGAAGTTATTACATAGGCAAAAAATATAGCCTTTATCACACTGCACCAGATATACCATTGGTTGAACTCATATTGCAGTCCCACAATAAGGTCCTGCGGAGTCATTATGCCGGTAAATTTTCCTATGGCAAACGCTCCTGCTGTTCCGGCGGCAATGCTGAATATCACTAAAATGGGCATCATTGAGACGAGTGCGGTTATTTTGGGAAGAATGAGGAAGTTTGCCGAATTCACTCCCATAATCTCAAGCGCATCTATCTGCTGTGTCACGCGCATTGCCCCTATCTCGGATGTTATGTTTGAACCAACCTTTCCGGCAAGTATAAGGCACATTATTGACGACGAGAACTCTAACAGGAGTATCTCGCGGGTAGCATATCCAACCACGAATTTAGGCATCCATGGACTTTCTATGTTCAGTTTCATCTGTATGCATATTACAGCGCCGATGAAGAATGATATTAGCAGCACAATGGGGATTGAATTTACGCCAAGCTGGTAGACCTCGTGCATTGTCTGCCTGAAGAATATTCTCCAGCGCTGCGGACGCGACATTACCCTTCCCATAATCATGAGATAGCTGCCAAATGTCTTTATGGAATCTAAAAGTATCATCTTTGGATTTTTATAGCAGTCAATGGACTGTTGCACCGCTGGCTGTTATCTCATTGTATGAGAAAATAACGGCGAATATCGGGGCAGCATCCCGCTTGCTGCAAATTTTCTCTGCAAAGGTATGAAAAAACAATGTAAAGCGGTGTTAATATTTATTGTAATGTTCTCCCTTTATGCAGCTGATGTTCATAATATCCATTCTTTTTTAGCAAATAAAGCAGAATTTGATTAACTTTGCTACGTTGTAAGAAGCTGTTTAAATTTATATCGCCAATTTTTTATAGAGCAAAAGTAGTATGTTTATTTATTTTTTAAGGGCGCATAGCGGGCTATGCAACTGCAAAAAAGAAAGAAACAGGCATTTTTGAATATAAAAAATGGCGAAATAGACGAAACTCGCTTCTATAAGAAAATACTTTTTAGAAATTTAAACAGCTTCTAACTTCATACTTCGGAAAATGGATTTTGCTGAGAACAATATTCCTGCAGGACAGGGAGAGGAGCGCATGGTGCTCCGTACGGAGAATCTGCTGAAGCGCTACGGAAAGCGTACGGTTGTAAACAATGTGTCGTTTGACGTCAAGCAGGGTGAGATTGTGGGTCTGCTTGGCCCTAACGGTGCAGGAAAAACAACATCCTTCTACATGACTACCGGGCTTGTAGTGCCCAATGGCGGCAGAATCTTTCTGAATGACGAAGAGATAACCAAGTTCCCTGTCTACAAGCGCGCCCGCGCCGGAATAGGCTATCTTGCGCAGGAGGCAAGCGTGTTCCGCAAACTGAGTGTTGAGGATAATATCGCATCGGTGCTCGAACTTACAGGCAAGCCCAAAGAGTACCAGAGGGAGAAGCTCGAGAGCCTTATTGAGGAGTTCCGTCTGCAGAAGGTGCGCAAGAATCTTGGCGACCGCCTTTCGGGCGGCGAGCGCCGCCGCACGGAGATTGCGCGCTGCCTGGCAATTGACCCCAAGTTCATCATGCTTGACGAACCGTTTGCCGGTGTCGACCCTATTGCTGTAGAGGACATACAGTACATAGTGTGGAAACTGAAGGACAAGAATATAGGTATTCTTATAACAGACCATAATGTGCAGGAAACCCTCAGTATCACCGACCGCGCCTATCTGCTTTTTGAGGGCAGAATCTTGTTTGAGGGCACTCCGGAGGAACTGGCCGATAATCCCATTGTGCGCGAGAAATATCTCGGCCGTGACTTTGTGCTGAGGAAGCGCGAGTTTCAATTGGATTGATTCGTGCAATCCATGTGCTTTCTGCTCAACGCGTTGCGGATTTGCTGCATGATGGGTTGAAGCAGTGTCATTGGAATATGTCTTTTATATGTTCCTGATGTTCTTAATTAAGGCAATTTGTCAACTAAATTGCTTTTTGCTTGATTTTGTGCTTTTGATTTTGTATTTTTGCACGCTTAAATTTTGGAATAATAATCAAATAAAGTACTATAAATGGAATTTACACTTAAAAATCAGGATGCAACAAGTGCAATCCTTTCTGTAAAAATTCAGGAGGCAGATTACTCTGCATTGGTTGAGAAGCAGTTGAAGAACTTCCGCCAGAAGGCGAATTTCCCCGGTTTCCGTCCCGGCATGGTGCCAATGGGCCTTGTGAAAAAGCAGTACGGTACTGCAGTGAAGGCAGAGGAAATCAACAAGCTTTTGCAGACAAAGATATTTGAGTATATCAGAGAGAATAAGGTTGATATGCTTGGCGAGCCTCTTCCAATAGAGGAGCAGCAGGCAAGCATCAACATGGCAGAGGATAAGGACTTTACATTTGAGTTTGAGATTGCTCTTGCTCCTAAGTTTGATGCTGTGCTCGACAGCAGCGACAAGCTCGCGTACTACCGCATACAGCCTACCGATGAAATGATTGAGGGTCAGGTAAATGCGTACGCACAGCGTTGCGGCGAGTACAAGCAGGTGGAATCTTATGAAAACGGCGATATGCTCAAGGGTACTCTCACTGAGTCAGTAGAGGAGGGAATTGTTGTTCGCGAGGCAGTGATGATGCCTTCGTACATGAAGAACGATGAGCAGAAGGCTCTGTTTGCCGGTGCAAAGGTAAACGATATTGTAACTTTCAACCCTTCTGTCGCTTTTGACAGCAATGAGGCTGAACTCTCTTCACTTCTTAAGGTTGAGAAGAACGAGGTTGCAGCGCACAGCGGCGAGTTTACATTTGCAGTAACAGAGATTACACGCTTTGTGGCAAGCGAACTGAACCAGACTGTGTTTGATGCAGCATTCGGCAAGGATGCCGTTACAAACGAGGCCGATTTCCGCGCTAAGATTGCTGAGCAGTTTGAGGCACGCTTTGAGGTTGAGAGTGACTATAAGCTTCTTATGGACGTTCGCACATATCTCACTGAGAAACTTGGCAAGTTTGAGTACAATGAGCCAATTCTCCGCCGCGTAATGGAGGGCAACAAGAACGGTGAGGCTGTAAGCGAGGAGGAGTTCCAGAAGAGCCTTACAGAACTTTCATGGCATCTTGTTAAGGAGCAGCTTGCAAGAAAGTATGAAATCAAGATTGACGATAGCGATGTTCTTGATGTTGCCAAGGCTGCTACTCGTGACCAGTTCGCCCAGTACGGCATGGCAAATGTACCCGATGACCTGCTCGAGAACTATGCTAAGGAGATGCTCAAGCAGGAAAAGACACGCGAGGCTCTTATCAACCGCGCTGTAGATGTGAAGCTTATCCAGGCTATCAAGGGCGCAGTAGTGCTTGATGAGCAGAAGGTTTCTGTTGAGGAGTTCAACAAGCTGGTGTCAGAGAACGCCTAAACATTTATAATATTTGCCGTTCCGGTCATTCTTGCGTTGCAATGGATGGGGTGGAACGGCTTTTTTAATCATTAAATTATTTGAGTTGTTATGGAGAGAGATGATTTTAAAAAGTATGCAACCAAGCATCTTGGCATGAGCAGCATGGTGCTTGATGATGTGATTAAGGCTCAGTCGCAGTACCTGAATCCTTATATCTTGGAGGAGAGACAGCTTAATGTTACGCAGATGGATGTTTTCTCGCGTCTGATGATGGATAGAATTATATTTCTTGGAACACAGATCGATGACTACACTGCAAATACCTTGCAGGCGCAGCTGCTATATCTTGACTCTGTTGACAGCGGCAAGGATATTTCAATATACATAAACTCTCCCGGCGGTTCAGTGTATGCCGGGCTGGGAATATATGACACAATGCAGTTTGTGCAGAGCGATGTTGCTACAATATGCACGGGAATGGCTGCCAGCATGGCTGCGGTTCTGCTTGTCGCCGGTGCTGAGGGCAAGCGTTCGGCTCTTACGCACAGCCGTGTGATGATACACCAGCCCCTTGGTGGCGTGCAGGGCCAGGCAAGTGACATTGAAATTACCGCGCGAGAGATTCAGAAGCTTAAAAAGGAGCTTTATACTATAATATCTGACCACAGCAAGCAGCCTTTTGACAAGGTTTGGGCTGACAGTGACCGCGATTATTGGATGACAGCAGCCGAGGCTCAGGAGTATGGTATGATTGACCGTGTGCTTACACGCAAAATGTAATAAGAATGGCTGATAAAGGTAAAAGGCGTTGCAGTTTCTGTGGCAGGGCCGAAAGCGAAGTGGCGCTGCTGATGACCGGAATGTCCGGTTACATTTGCAACGAATGTGTGGAGCAGGCCCACAATATACTTCGCGAAGAGGCGATGCTTCCCGACAAGGATTTTAAAATAGCGGAACTGCCTAAACCAAAGGAAATAAAAGCCTTTCTTGATGAGTATGTTATCGGACAGGACGAGGCAAAATGCGCGCTTGCAGTTTCGGTCTACAACCACTACAAGCGTATCATGCAGTCCGGCACTGCCGATGATGTGGAAATTGAGAAGAGCAATATTATAATGGTGGGCAGTACCGGTACTGGCAAGACGCTGCTTGCGCGCACCATAGCTCGCCTGTTGAAAGTCCCATTCACAATAGTGGATGCAACTGTGCTTACAGAGGCGGGATATGTGGGCGAAGATATTGAGAGCTTGCTTACGCGCCTTCTGCAGGTGGCCGACTATGATGTAAAGGCTGCTGAGCGCGGAATCGTTTTCATTGACGAAATTGACAAGATTGCCCGCAAGGGTGACAATCCGTCAATAACTCGCGATGTAAGCGGTGAGGGCGTGCAGCAGGGACTGCTCAAGCTGCTCGAAGGCTCTGTGGTAAATGTGCCCCCTCAGGGTGGCAGAAAGCATCCGGAGCAGAAGATGATTGCCGTGAATACCAAGAATATACTCTTCATCTGCGGCGGTGCATTTGATGGAATAGAGAAGAAAATAGCCCAGCGCCTTAATACTCATGTTGTGGGATATGATTCGGTGCAGAATAAGCAAAATATTGACAAGGGAGACATGATGCGCTACATTGTTCCGCAGGATTTGCGCTCCTTTGGACTTATTCCAGAAATAGTGGGCCGCCTTCCAATACTTACCTCTCTAAGGCCGCTTGACCGCGAGGCTTTGCGCAACATACTTACTGAGCCCAAGAACTCAATAATAAAGCAGTATAAAAAGCTCATGGAAATGGATGGCGTGAAACTGTCGTTTGAGGATTCTGCGCTTGATTACATTGTTGACACTGCTGTCGAGTACAAGCTTGGTGCGCGTGGCTTGCGTTCCATTGTGGAGACAATAATGATGGACAAGATGTTTGAGATTCCGTCGGCCGGAGTTAAAAGCTGCAAGATTACAAAGGAGTATGCCCGCAAGCAGATAGAGAGGAGCGCTTCAATAGGCGGCGCTGCGGAATAGTGCCAGCGAATGCACATGCGGATTAGAACATGACTGTAAAGTGTGTTGCTGTGTTACGCTCGCCTTAAGAATTCTCATTTGCGCTTAAGAGAACTGCAGTTTTTAAGGCCTAGCAAGCCATAAACTTTGTCTTTTTATTCATTCCCTACAGCACGAGGACGGCTTTTGGGCCGTCCTCGTGTGGCTATAAAAAGGAATTTGCAATATTTGTGAAAATATATTTGAAAAAAGTTGCGCGTTTTATTGATATATTTATAACTTTGTTTTCAAATAGGCATATTGTAAAATGACGAAGAAGTGTAATTTGACGGAAATTCTTAAGGAGAATTTTGGTTTTGATACGTTTAAGGGAGACCAAAAGGCTGTTATAGAGAATCTGCTCGCAGGGAATGACGCCTTTGTGTTGATGCCCACTGGCGGTGGCAAGTCGCTGTGCTACCAGTTGCCTTCATTGGTCATGGAGGGTACAGCAATAGTTATTTCACCTCTTATAGCCTTGATGAAAAACCAGGTAGATGCTATAAGGAACTATAGCGAAGAGAATGGCATTGCCCACTTCCTGAATTCCTCTCTTTCAAAGCAGGCGATAGAGGAGGTTAAGGCCGATGTGCTTTCCGGTAAGACAAAACTGCTGTATGTTGCTCCCGAATCCTTGACAAAGGAGGAAAATGTGGAGTTCCTAAAAAGCATAAAAATATCGTTCTATGCAATAGACGAGGCGCATTGTATATCGGAGTGGGGCCACGACTTCCGCCCCGAATACCGTCGCATACGCCCAATCATCAACGAGATTGGAAAGGCGCCGGTGATTGCCCTTACAGCAACGGCAACAACAAAGGTGCGCGATGATATAAAGAAAAATCTTGGAATACAGAATGCTCCCGATTTCAAGTCCTCGTTCAACAGGCCTAACCTTTACTACGAGGTACGCTCTAAGACTAAGGATGTAGATAAGGAGATAATCAAGTTCATAAAGTCGAACCCCGGCAAGTCGGGCATTATATATTGTCTCAGCCGCAAGAAGGTTGAGGAACTTGCCGAAATATTGCAGACGAATGAGATTTCGGCAAAGGCCTATCATGCCGGAATGGACTCGGCAATGAGGTCGCAGACGCAGGACGACTTTATCATGGAGAAGATAAACGTCATTGTTGCGACGATTGCCTTTGGAATGGGTATTGACAAGCCCGATGTGCGGTACGTTATACATTACGATATACCGAAAAGCCTTGAGGGCTATTACCAGGAGACCGGACGTGCCGGCAGGGATGGCGGCGAAGGCCAGTGTATAGCGTTCTACAACAGCAAGGACCTGCAGAAACTTGAAAAGTTCCTTGAGGGCAAGCCGCTTGCCGAACAGTATATTGGCAGGCAGCTGCTTTACGAGACAACAGCGTATGCTGAGTCATCAGTGTGCAGAAGAAAATTATTGTTACACTATTTTGGTGAAAATTACGACGTGGAAAATTGTGGAAATTGTGACAATTGCCTTACTCCTAAGAAGCAAGTTGAGGCCAAGGAGATGCTTGAGGCAGTAATTGAGACTGTATTGGCATTGAAAGAGAATTTTCAGGCCGATTATGTTATTGACGTTATGATGGGCAAGGAGACTGCCGATATTCTCTCGCACAAGCACGATGAGCTTGAGTGCTTCGGCTGTGGTGACGATGAGGATGCCAAGCGCTGGAACGCTGTCATACGCCAGGCTCTTATTGCAGGCTATCTTGACAAGGATGTTGAGAATTACGGTTTGCTGAAGGTTACAAAACAGGGTAATGCCTTCCTCAAGAAGCCTGTTTCTTTCAAGATAGTTGAGGACAGGGATTTTGATGAAGAGGAGACTGTTGTGCAGACAGGAAGTACATTTGCCGTTGACCCCGAACTCTATGCAATGCTTAAGAATTTGCGCAAGAAGCTCTCCAAGCAGTTGGAATTGCCTCCCTATGTAATATTCCAGGACCCGTCGCTTGAGGCAATGGCAACTACCTATCCGGTAACTATTGATGAACTCAAGAACATTCCGGGTGTGGGTGAAGGCAAGGCAAAGCGCTACGGAGAGGAGTTCTGCGCCCTTATCAAGCGCCATTGTGAGGAGAATGAGATTGACCGTCCCGAGGATATACGCATACGCACTGTGGCGAACAAGTCAAAGCTCAAGGTGGCGATTATAAATGCCATTGACCGCAAGGTGGCTCTTGACGACCTTGCAATAAGCAAAGGCGTTGAGTTTGACGAACTTCTTGACGATATTGAGTCAATCGTATATTCAGGTACAAAGTTGAATATTGACTACTTCCTTGAGGAAATCCTTGACGAGGAGAACCTTTTTGAAATATATGACTATTTCAAGAACTCCGATACCGATAATATAAATATAGCTGTTGAAGAGCTTGGCGGCGAGTACAGCGAGGAAGAAATAAGGCTTGTACGCATCAAGTTTATATCAGAGATGGGAAATTAGTGGAAATAAGAATAAAAACATATTACTTATGAATGATTTTATAAAAGAAAAGATTGTTATGGATGGTCTTACCTATGACGATGTGCTATTGATTCCTGCATATTCAGAGGTGCTGCCGAAAGAGGTTTGCCTAAAGACCAAATTTTCAAGGAATATAGAACTTAATGTGCCGTTTGTGACAGCGGCTATGGATACTGTTACCGAGGCTAAGATGGCTATTGCCATTGCGCGTGAGGGTGGTATTGGCGTCATTCATAAGAATATGTCAATAGCAGAGCAGGCTCATCAGGTTGCTATCGTAAAGCGTGCCGAGAACGGAATGATTTATGACCCGGTTACAATCCTTGCTCAGGCAACCGTAAAGGATGCGCTTGACATTATGGCCGAGTACCACATTGGCGGTATCCCCGTTGTTGATGAGGATAAGAAGCTTGCCGGCATTGTCACCAACCGCGACTTGCGCTTTGAGACAAATATGGCGCGCCCTATCTGTGAGATTATGACCCCGGCCGAGAACTTGGTTGTGACACACCAGAAGACAGATATGGAGGCTGCGGCGAAGATTCTCCGTGAGAACAAGATTGAGAAACTGCCTGTAACAGACTCTGATGGCCGCCTGGTAGGCCTTATCACTTACAAGGATATTACAAAGGCCAAGGACAAGCCAATGGCGTGCAAGGACAGCAAGGGGCGTTTGCGCGTTGCTGCCGGTGTTGGTGTAACGGTTGATGCAATGGACCGCATTAAGGCTCTTGTTGAGGCCGGTGTTGATGCTATTATCATTGATACCGCACATGGTCACTCTGCAGGTGTTGTGCAGAAGTTGAAGGAGGCAAAGGCGGCGTTCCCGCAGATTGACATTGTTGTAGGCAATGTAGCAACCGGAGAGGCTGCAAAAATGCTCGCCGATGCCGGTGCCGATGCCGTTAAGGTGGGTATAGGCCCGGGCTCAATCTGTACAACCCGCGTGGTTGCAGGTGTTGGAGTGCCCCAGCTGTCGGCTGTGTACGATGTTGCCAAGGCGCTTGAAGGAACAGGAGTGCCTTTGATTGCCGATGGCGGTCTCAGGTATTCGGGAGACGTGGTTAAGGCTCTTGCTGCCGGCGGTTACTCTGTAATGATTGGTTCTCTGGTAGCCGGAACTGAGGAGTCTCCGGGTGATACAATTATCTTCAACGGCCGTAAATTTAAGGCTTATCGCGGTATGGGCTCTCTTGAGGCTATGGAGAATGGTTCAAAAGACCGTTATTTCCAGGCTGATACTGCCGATAAGAAAAAGCTTGTTCCCGAAGGCATCGCAGCCCGCGTTCCTTATAAGGGCACATTGTTCGAGGTAATCTATCAGCTGGTTGGCGGCCTGCGTTCAGGCATGGGTTATTGCGGCGCAAAGGACATTGCATCGCTTCACAATGCAAAGTTTGTCCGTATAACTAATGCAGGCGTGCTTGAGAGCCATCCGCATGATGTGTCAATTACCAGCGAGGCGCCTAACTACAGCCGTCCAGAGTAAGATAAAGAGTATAGGAATGAAAAGATTATTTTATAATATTGCGGCCTTTTTCCTTTTTGCAGCAACCGCTGTAAATGCTCAGGTAAGCGACCCTGTGCTTATGACAGTGAATGGCAAGGAGGTGCGCCGCTCGGAATTTGAGTATGCCTTTAACAAGAATAACAGCAATCTTGTTGCAGGCCAGCAGACTGTTGAGGAGTATCTGCCAATGTATATTGACTTCAAGCTTAAGGTTGCCGAGGCTGAGGCTATGAGGCTTGATACGCTCTCATCATTCCGTGAGGAGTATGAGAAAGACCGTGCCCAAATGGCCGAAGAGTATTTCATTGACAACGACTATATTGTTAGTGAAGCGCATAAGATATATGCGAAGGACTCGGCTACCATTGGCAAGGATGGCTTTGTAAAAGTGTCGCACATAGTTTTTGTGGCAAAGCAGAAGGATGACAAGGCAGCAGTGAAAATAGCAAAGGAGCGCATTGATTCGGCCTATTTGATGCTCAAGGAGGGGAAGTCTTTTGAGGACGTGGCAAAGTTCTTCAATATTCCGGCGCGTGCCATTGAACCTTTTGAAATAATAAGAGGCCAGGCGTACAAAGAGTTTGAGGATGTTGCCTTTGCTTTGTCCGATGGCAAATATTCTGAACCGTTTGAGTCGCCCGCCGGTTTTCATATCGTAAGAAAAATTTCAGCGCGTCCGTTCGGCACTTTTGAGGAGTATAAACCGGCTATTATAAGCATGCTGGAGCAGCAGAATATCCGTAAGGCTGCGCGCATAAAGAGAGGTCAGGACCTTGCAAGGGAGTTCGGTGGAAACATGACCCCGGAGGAGGCGCTTGCGCGCGAGGACAGCCTGCTTGAGAGCAAGTATCCCGAATTCGGAAACCTTATGCGTGAGTATTACGAAGGACTGCTCTTCTTTGAGGTCTCTACACGCGAGGTGTGGAGCAAGGCGCAGGACGATGTCGCCGGTCTCAAGAAGTTCTTTAAGAAGAACAGGAAAAAATATGCATTTGACTCTCCGCGTTTCCGCGGCGCGGTAGTGCAGGCTAATTCTAAGGAGAATCTTGAGCAGATAAAGTCAATTCTTGCAGGCAAGCAGCTGAGCGAGTATAAAAGTTCTATTGATGCCGCGTTCCCGGCCGATTCAATGCGCTTGGTGCGTGTTGAAATAGGCGTTTTTGCCGAAGGTGACAATGCTTGGGTCGACAAGCTTGGCTTTGGCAAGGGCGAAGAGCCTAAGTTGCGTAAAGGGTTCAATGTGGTTGAACTTGTGGGCGGAATAATTGAAAAGCCCGAGACCTATTACGATGTAAGAGGCGCTGTGTCAAATGACTACCAGAAATACCTTGAGGAGAAGTGGCTTAAGTCGCTTCGCAAGAAGTATAAGGTAAAGGTTGATGAAGAGGTGCTTAAAACAGTAAATAACCACTAAGAAAGCATTTTTGCGAATAGCAGTTCATGTTTGGAGTCAGGAATATATTGTTGTTTGGAGTTCTTGTGCTTGCCGCGTGCCATAGTGGTGAGGCGCCGGAGCAGAGAGTGCCTGTTGCCAAGGTTGATGACACAACCCTGTACAAGGATGAACTTGACTATATAGTAGTTGCCCAGAACCATATTGATGACAGCGTTGAGTTTATGGCCGATTATGTAAACCGGTGGGCAATGGAGGAACTTTTTTACAGAAAGGCATTGGAGAATGTTGCGTCAAGTCCTGAGATTGAGAAGATGGTGGAGAATTACCGCCGTAACCTTATACTCAACAAGTATCAGGAGGCTTTGATAACGCAGCATCTCAATTCAGAGATAAGCGACGATGATGTGCATGCCTTTTATGAGAAAAACAAGCAGCTTTTTGAAGCGGACGAGGCCATAATGCGCGGTTTCTTGCTGAAGTTGCCGCTAAAGGCGCCCGATATGAGAAAGGTGCGCAGCTGGTGTAACAGAAAATCCCCTGAGGATTTCGAGGCTATAGAGACCTATTGTGATGAACATAAGGTATTCTATGAATATTTCATGGACGACTGGAAAGATGTTGGCGTTGTTGCTGCAAAGACCTCCCTTACATTGCAGCAGCTTGAGACGAGGCTTCAGGGATTGCGCACTGTTGAGTTTCGTGACAAGGAGTGGATATATTTCGTGAGCGCCGATACAATGGTAAGAAAAGGCGGGCTGAAACCGGTAGAGGTAGTGTCCGATGAGATAAGGGAGCTTCTTGTAAATTCCCGCAAGGCCGACTTTATCAAATCCAAGAAAAAGGAACTGTATGACGAAGCTGTGGCGGAGGGAAGAATAAAGATACATAAGTAATAACCCCATAAGGGCTTGTAATTAAGCATAAAATGAAAAGATATATTCTAAGTGTTCTTTTATCAGTGCTTGCTGTTCAGGCAAGCGTGGTTATGGCGCAGGACAATGTCATTGACCGTGTTGAGTGGGTAGTGGGTGACAAGGCAATACTGCGTTCCGACATTGAGGAGGCGATACGCTACTGGCAGAGCAATGGGCGCAGATTCGATGGCGACCCTTATTGTATTGTTGGCGAGGACCTTGCTGTGCAGCAGCTCTTCCTGCATCAGGCAGCCATTGACAGCGTAGAGGTTGACGAGGCGCAGATTATAAGGCAGGTTGATGCTCAGATGAATTATGTGATAAGGCAGATTGGCTCTAAGGAGAAACTTGAGGAGTATTTTGACAAGAGTTCTTCTGAAATACGCGAAATGTACCGCGAACAGCTCTACAACATGAAGATGATGGATGCCATGAAGAGAAAGATTGTGGGTGATATAAAAGTCTCTCCCCTTCTTGTACGCCGTTTCTGCGACGCTCTTCCTAAGGACAGTTTCCCATTTGTACCCGAACAGGTTGAGGTGCAGATAATAACTCTTGAACCCGAAATAGACATAGAGGAAATAGAGCGGGTGAAGAGCGAGCTGCGCGACTACACCGAGCGTGTGACAAGCGGCGAGACAAGCTTTTCAACTTTGGCGCTCATGTATTCCGAAGACCCGGGTTCTGCCAGAGTGGGCGGCGAACTTGATTTCAGAGGCCGAGGCGAGCTTGACCCGAACTTCGCTACAGTGGCATTTAACCTTACCGACCCTAATAAGGTTTCAAAGATAGTAGAGTCGGAGTATGGCTATCATATCATGCAGCTCATAGAAAAGAGGGGGGACCGTGTTAAGGTGCGCCATATCCTAAGAAAGCCTGTGTGCTCAACAGAAAACATAAAGAAAATGCTTCTTAAGCTCGATACCGTAACAATGGACATCAAGGAGAAGAAATTTACATTCGAGGAGGCTGCAGGTGCAATATCTGATGACAAGGATACCCGCAACAACTATGGAATAATGTATAACAAGCAAACTGCCTCGTCGCATTTCTCGTTAGAGGAACTGCCGGCAGATGTTGCAAGAGTGATAGACGGCCTGAAGCCGGAGGAGATTTCGCAGCCGTTCATTTGGATGCTTGAAAATGGCAAGACTGTTTGCGCAATAGCCAAAGTCAGGTCAAGGACAGAGGGGCATCAGGCAACAATTGCCGATGACTATGAGACACTTCGTATGATGTATCAGGCTAAATTGAGCGATGAACGCATACAGGAGTGGATAAAGCAGAAGCAGAAAGATACTTATGTGAGAGTGAACAAGGACAGCCGCTCCTGCGAGTTTAAGTATCCGCACTGGCAATTCTATGAGGAGAAATAACTCCTAAACTTTCGTTAATCTATGCTCAGGGTTCTTTTCTCCATGCTTTTTGTGCTTTCGTTTCTTTCTGCCGCGGCGCAGGAAGGCGGCATGAGCGGTGACTCCATTGAAAAGAGGAGTTACATTCACATGCTGCATACCAATGCCACCCGCTTTGATGAGGCCATAAACCCCGAAGCATGGATTCTTGTCGGCGATGTCAGTTTCAGAAGAGACAGCATGTACATGTATTGCGACAGCGCCCACTACTTTCAAAAGAAAAACTCCTTCCAGGCATTTGGCAACGTGCGTATGGAGCAGGGCGATACGCTTTTTCTCTATGGTGACTATCTTGATTTTGACGGCGAGAAGAATCTTGCACGCGTAAGGAGCAATGTCCGCCTTATTGACAAAAAGACAATGCTTGAGACCGACAGCCTTGATTATGACAGAAATTCCAATGTCGGATATTTCTTTGACTATGGAGTGCTTTCGGACGAGGAGAGTACCCTTACTTCATATTATGGCGAGTATAATGTCGGAACTAAGGAAGCATATTTTCAGGATGATGTCAGCCTGGAAAACCCCAAGTTCAGGATGCTCTCCGATACCCTCCGTTATAATACAGTTTCCAAGCTTGCCTCTATTGTAGGGCCTACAAATATCTACAGCGACGAGAACGAGATATATTCTGAACGCGGCATGTACAATGTGGCCCAGCAGCACGCTACGCTTCTTGACAGGTCGGTTCTCTTTAATGGCAAGAAGCAGGCTACTGCCGATTCTATTTTCTATAATTCGGCAGCGGGCTACAGCGAAGTGTTTGGCAATATAATTTATTCCGACACCTTGAACAGGAATATGCTCACTGGAGAGTATGCCTATATCAATGAGGTTGTCGATTCGGCTTATGTGACCGACCGTGCTCTTGTTGCAGATTTCTCTCAGAAGGATACGCTGTTCATGCATGCCGATACAATTTGGGCGGTTTCATATAATATTGATACAGATTCGCTCTACCGTCAGATAAAGGCTTATAACAAGGTGCGTGCATGGGGAAAGAATATGCAGGCTGTATGTGATTCTCTTGTGTTTGATTCGCGCGACAGCTGCATGACAATGTACAAAGACCCAATAATGTGGAACGACGGCGTGCAGCTGCTTGGCGAGGTTGTGAAGGTTTATATGGACAGTACAAACATTAAATGGGCGCATGTGATAAACCAAACGCTCTATGTCGAGCCTGTTGACAGTGCGAACTACAATCAAATAAGAGGGCAGGAGATGAAATTCTTCTTCACTGATGGCAAACTCTCTGAAATGCAGGTAATAGGCAGCGTTGAACTGGTGTTCTATCCGCTTGACGATGATGGCGGGTATGTTGGTATGAATACTACTGTTGCCGGAAGAATTTCGGCATTTATGAAAGACGGGCAAGTTGACAAGGTTGTTGTGCCCAAGGAGTCAAGCGGGGTGTTTTACCCAATGAGCCAGCGTCCGCCCGAGAAGCGCTTCCTTGAGAATTTTGCGTGGTTTGACTATGTTAGGCCCTGCAGCAAGGAGGATGTTTTTGAGTGGAGAGGCAAGGATGCTAATATGAAGCTCAAGGTGTTTAAGAAGGAGAGTGTGCCATTGCCATCACTTGACAGATTCAAAAAAGATAAATAATGGGATATTTCAAGCAGAGACAGCAGCGAAGGTTTAATCATAAATATATATTTGTTGACGAGCGCAAGGAGAAGCTTGACAAGATTGTTGAGAACGCCAAGCGCGACCTTGGCATGCTTCCTCCCAAGGAGGAGACATACCGCGACCGCCTCAGGGGGGCGTTTGTAGGTGAGAATTCGCATCTTGCCCGCCGCAAGGAGAGCGGTCCCAAAATGTCAACGCGCTTTATTGTAGGCGCTCTGCTTGTGTGTATGTTTGTGCTCTATTATCTGCTGAAGGGTGTTTGGATAATATAATTGGAGAATATGCAGGATATTATACAGCTTTTGCCCGATTCGGTTGCTAACCAGATAGCAGCCGGCGAAGTGGTTCAGCGCCCGGCATCTGTGGTCAAGGAACTCATGGAGAACTCTATTGATGCGGGTGCTTCAAAGGTGCATGTGCACATTACTGAGGGTGGCCGCACCTTGATTCAGGTTATTGATGATGGAAAAGGCATGTCGGAGACAGATGCCCGTCTGGCGTTCGAGCGCCATGCGACCTCAAAAATAAGAAACGCCGAAGACCTCTTTGCACTCTCCACCATGGGATTTCGTGGCGAAGCTCTTGCTTCAATAGTGGCAGTTGCGCAAGTGGAGCTTGTTACGCGCCGTGCCGGTGATGAACTTGGAACGCAAATTCACATGTCCGGTTCAAATATTGAACTTCAGGAGCCTGTTGCAGCGCCAGTTGGCAGTAATTTCAAAGTAAAGAACCTTTTTTTCAATATTCCAGCCCGCAGAAAGTTCTTAAAGAGTGTGCAGACGGAATTCAATAATATCGTTACTGAATTTGAACGCATCGCATTAGTCAACTTTGGAACAGAATTTCTGCTCACCCACAATGGCAACGAGGTAATATCGCTGCCGGCATCATCTTTCAGGCAGCGTATCCTCAGCCTTTTCGGCAAGAGAATCAATTCGCAGCTGGTTGAAGTTGGCATTTCCAGTTCGCTGATAAATATAAAGGGATTCGCAGGTGCGCCTGAAAGCGCGCGCAAGAAGGGGGTGCAGCAGTTCTTCTTCGTTAATGGCCGTTATATGCGCCACCCTTATTTTGCCAAGGCTGTATTAGAGGCTTATGGCGAAGTTATACCGCAAGGAGAGTCTGTTCCGTTCTTTTTGATGCTCGAGGTTGACCCCTCGCGCATTGATGTGAACATACACCCTACAAAAACGGAAATTAAGTTTGAGGATGAGTCGAGCCTGTGGAAAATTATTTCTGCAGCTGTGCGTGAATCCCTCGGGCGTGTCAATGCTACGCCGAGCTTGGGCTTCAATGATGATGATTTTCCCGAAATACCAGTGATGGATGTCTGTGATACAGGCAATGCTCCTGTAACAGCTCCTAAAATATCCTATAATCCAGCTTACAATCCTTTTAAAAAGTATTCCTCAGGCGGAGCAGGAAGTGCTGATTCTTGGGAAACATTATATGAGGGGATGCAGGGAGGGAACAAGCCGCTTGACCTCTCTCCATTTGAAGAGCTGCCGGAATTTCCGGAGAGCGAGCCTCCTGTAGCGCATGACGACGAGGCCTGTTTCTCTAATGATGAGTTTGCTCCCATTGCGCAGTATAAAGGACAGTATATACTTGTTCCGGTAAAGTCGGGGTTAATGTGGGTGAACCAGCGGCGGGCGCATATAAGAGTGCTTTACGATAAATACAGGCGTCAATTGGAAGGCATGCAGCCGCCGGTTCAAAGGCTTCTGTTTCCTGAGCGCGTAGAGTTGACGCTTGGCGAAAGTGCTGCTCTTGAGGCAATTTCTGACGAACTCTCTTTGCTCGGGTTTGAAATTACTTCGCTTGGCGGCGGTACGCACGCAATCCAGGGCGTTCCCTCTGGGCTTGATGGCTTGTCGCCTGTTAAGCTGTTTATGGATATTCTTCATGGAGCGGTGGAGCAAACAGGCGAGGCTCGTGAAAAGGTTCGTGATAAGGTAGCTCTTACTATGGCAAAAGAGATTGCGATTGTTGCCGGCCAGGTTCTTTCGCTTGAGGAGATGAAGTCTCTTGTTGATGAACTTTTCAAGACAACCTTGCCGTCGCGCACGCCCGAAGGCAAAAGTGTTGTTTATATAATGGCGGATAATGAGATAGAGAGGAATTTTCAGCGATAATCTCTGTCTGAGGGGCAATTATTGCGCGGTATATGTTAAATGATGTTAAATCAATTGTTATTTGTATGCGCGCGCAATTGTACATTGTGAAATTTATGTAAATTTGCACAAGATTGTATGGACTGTAGTGCCTTCTGGCGCTATTCGCTCCTAATTTGATGTAGTGAACAAAGTGCTTGCAGGTGTGTTTGTATGTAGGTGCACTTTATTTGGCAAATTGTGATAATATAAAATATTAGAATCTAATTAGTTTAAGTATGAAAAAATTTATGATTTCACTAGCTATTGCTAGTTTTGCTATGGTTTCTTCTGTAAATGCACAGGAGACAGTTAGCGAGGTCGTAGTTCCTACCAAGGAGAAGGCTGTTGTTACTAACAGTTTCGGCAGCAACTGGTTTATTGGTGTGAACGGTGGTGTAAACATCTACAATGGTGTGTTTATGAATGGTGAAAGCGCTTTCGATCACCTTTCTCCTGCACTCAATGTATATGTAGGTAAATGGCATACTCCTGGTTTCGGTTGGAGAATTGCTTATCAGGGCTTGAACATCCAGACATACGAGAAGTTCGATCACACAATGTTTATGAACTTCCACTTTGACGCAATGTTCAACTTGAGCAACCTTATCTGCGGTTACAACGAAAAGCGTATATGGAACTTTATTCCTTATGTTGGTGTTGGCTGGGCAGGCCGTGAGGCGATGAACCATGAGCAGGGTAAAGGCCGTATGACTTCTGGCGACATTACAGGCTCGCTCTCTGCAAACTACGGTATCATCAACACATTCCGCGTGTCTAAGCACTGGGCTATCAACCTTGAGCTGGCTGGTGCATTCTTCCGTAACGGCTTTAGCGGTATCAATGGCCAGAGCGGTCACGACATGATGTGGTCTGCAAACCTCGGTGTAACATACAAGTTCAACAAGGTTGGCTGGGATGCTGCTGTTGATACAGATGCTCTCCAGGCACTCTATGCTGCACAGGTTGCAGAGGCTGTTGCTGATTTGGATGAGGCTAAGGGCCAGATTGCAAATCTGAAGAAGGAGAATGCCGATCTTAATAGAAAGCTCGGCGAGGCTAAAAAGGAACTTGACCGTGAGAAGAACAAGAAGTCTGTAGTTGCTCCTGAGTACTCTGTATTCTTCAACTTTGACTCTTCTAAGATTAACTCTAAGAAGGAGAAGATTAATATCGCTGCTTACGCTGAGGCTATCAAGAATTCTGGTGCTGCATCAGTGAAGGTGACAGGTTACACAGATACAATTGGCTCAGAGGAATATAACACAGGTTTGGCTGAGCGTCGTGCAAACGCTGTTGCTGAAATCCTTAAGGAGAATGGCGTTGATGCAGAAATTGAGATTGTTCCAGTTCCAAACTCTGACAAGGAGTCATCAAAGAGCTTGAACCGTCGTGCAGTTATCGTTATGGAATAATAACTTAGTGCGATTATGATATTGACCGGCGGGGCATGCCCGCCGGTTTTTTGTTGAAGCATCGTTAAACGCTTTTATTCGTTTGGCGCTCAAAAAAAGCAGATTTGTGGTTTTGCGTTTAAGAGAGCCCTTGTCTATGCCGGATTGTAGTTCCGGCCGTGACTTGGGTTTTCTTTCCTTTTGTAGGGGCGGCTTAGTATGCGGGTGCAGTGTCATTGCAGTGTCAATGTGCTTGGTTTTACGGTGCTGGGTGTGCGGATTTTCAAACTTTGAGAAATATTTGCCGGCTTTTCTGAAAAATGTTGCCAAAATATTTGGTGGTTGTTGATTTTTGCCGTACTTTTGCATCGCAATTAGGAATTGCGACATATTGGACGTTTAGCTCAGCTGGTTTAGAGCATCTGCCTTACAAGCAGAGGGTCGGCGGTTCGAATCCGTCAACGTCCACAAAAACATATCGGACGTTTAGCTCAGCTGGTTTAGAGCATCTGCCTTACAAGCAGAGGGTCGGCGGTTCGAATCCGTCAACGTCCACGATGCAACCTGCGCATAGCGTAGGTTATTTTTTTCTCCGGAGCTGTGCCGGAATGTGGCTGTTTCATTTGGAATGACCACCTTGACAAAGCAGTGTAAGTTAACCTGATGCGGTCAATTAAGGTTTTTTATTTAAACTTTATGGCTGCATTGAGTGTTTCTGCTTAAAAAGTGCTATTTTTGCAGATGAAAAACGTTTTTACATAATAAAATAATGGAACTTGATATTCTAACTGCAATTTCCCCTATTGACGGCCGTTATAGGGGCAAAACGGAATCTTTGGCAGATTATTTCTCGGAATATGCGCTTATAAAATATCGTGTATTTGTTGAGATAGAGTACTTCATTGCACTTTGTGAGTTGCCGATTCCTCAGCTCGAGGGTGTCGACAAGGCAATATTCCCGCGTCTTCGCGAAATATACAAATCTTTTTCATTGGCCGATGCAGGCAAGGTGAAACAGATTGAGAAGGTTACAAATCACGATGTCAAGGCTGTAGAGTATTTCATAAAGGAACAGTTTGATGCTATCGGCGGTCTTGACGCATATAAGGAGTTCATCCATTTCGGCCTCACCTCGCAGGATATTAACAACACGTCAATTCCCTGTTCTATTAAGGACGCACTTAACGAGGTCTATTTTCCTGCTGTGGAGGAATTGGTTGCCCAGCTCAGGGCTTATGCAGCCGAATGGGAAAACATCCCCATGCTGGCACGCACTCATGGCCAGCCGGCTTCTCCAACCCGCTTAGGCAAGGAGATTATGGTATTTGTGTACCGTCTTGAAACACAGCTTGCCGAACTCAGGAAATGTGTCATTTCGGCAAAGTTTGGCGGTGCTACCGGCAACTTCAATGCCCATCGTGTAGCTTATCCGGGCATAGACTGGAAGGCTTTCGCAAACAGTTTTGTGGCAGAGAAACTTGGTCTGCAGCGTGAGCAATATACAACGCAGATTTCAAATTACGATAATCTTGCAGCTCTTTTTGATGCCATGCGCCGTGTGAATGTCATTATTATGGACATGGACAAGGATTTTTGGCAGTATATATCTAACGAGTTCTTCAAGCAGAAAATCAAGGCCGGCGAAGTGGGCTCAAGCGCTATGCCGCACAAGGTTAACCCAATAGACTTTGAGAACAGTGAAGGCAATCTTGGCATAGCGAATGCCATTCTTGACCACTTATCAATGAAACTGCCTATTTCGCGCCTGCAGCGCGACCTTACCGACTCTACTGTGCTTCGCAATGTCGGTGTGCCCATGGGGCACATGATGATAGCCATTAAGAGTTCCTTGACAGGCCTTCGCAAGCTGCTCCTGAACGAGGGCGCTATCTACAGCGAACTTGATAACTGCTGGAGTGTTTGCGCCGAGGGCATCCAGACAATCCTCAGACGCGAGGCCTATCCTAACCCCTATGAGGCACTGAAGGCACTTACCCGTACAAACGAAGGCATTAACCGTGAAACGCTGTTGCAGTTTATTGAAGGGCTTGATGTGCAGGAGAGTGTGAAAGAGGAATTGCGTGCAATCACACCGCACTCGTACACAGGCTTGTAATTTGATATGATTTGGACCGTGAGGTTCGTAAAATATTTTAATAGAAATTTAAATAGCTTCTAAATGAGCAATTACAGAGACAAGCGCCAGGATGGCTTTTCCCCGCGCGGCAGGAGTGAAAGAAGCTCCTTTAACCCGAATTTCGGAAGTGATAACAGATTGAAGTCTCGTCCCCGTTTCAACAGAAATTCAGACGAACGCCCCCAGTACGAGCGCGTGGAGCGCAGCAATAATGGCGGTTACAGACAGAACAACCGCTTTAACCGTGACTTTGACAATAACCGTTTCGATGGCGACAGCCGTCCAAGAAACCGTTATAATGGCAGCAGCTATCAGGGTGCTGACAAGGATAACCGCAGAGGCGGTTACCGTGGTGCGGCAAATGGCGACACTTATGTAAAGGTTGGCGGCGAACGCAATAACTATGGCGGCGAGCGCCGTGGCGGTTACGGCAACAGGCCGGTACGCAAGGGCAGCTATGACCCCAATGCAAAGTACAGCACTAAAAAGAGGGTTACCTACCGCGAGGCAAAATTAGACCCTAACGCTCCGGTACGCCTGAACAAATATCTTGCAAATGCAGGAATCTGCTCACGTCGTGAAGCCGACAACTACATCACTGCAGGCCTTATCACAGTCAACGGCGAGGTGGTTACAGAATTGGGTGTAAAGGTTGTACCGACCGATGATGTACGCTTCAACAGCGAGCGCGTAAACCCTGAAAGAAAAGTTTATGTGCTCCTTAACAAGCCTAAGGACTGTGTGACCACGGTAGATGACCCTCAGGAGCGCAAGACTGTGCTCGATTGCCTGCGTGGAATTGGCAAGGAGAGAATCTATCCTGTGGGCCGTCTTGACCGCAACACTACCGGTGTGCTGTTGCTTACTAACGACGGCGATATGGCGGCAAAGCTTACCCATCCAAAGTTCATGAAGAAGAAAATCTATCATGTTACATGCGATAAGAATGTTGCAATATCTGATATGGAGCTCCTTGCTTCAGGCATTGAACTTGAGGACGGTCCGGTGTATGCCGACGAGGTTACCTATGTGAACGAGGCCGACCGCTCTCAGATAGGAATTGAGATACATTCTGGCAAGAACAGAATTGTGCGCCGTATGCTTGAGCACCTCGGCTATCGTGTTAACAAGCTCGACCGTGTGCTTTTTGCCGGACTTACAAAGAAGAATCTTAAACGTGGCGACTGGCGCTATCTCACTGAAAAAGAGGTAAACATGCTCCGCATGGGTGCTTACGAATAAGGAATATGAACAAGGCCCTGTATCATGGGCGCAACCACAATAAAAATCGATGAAAGCGATAAGACGAACAAAGATTGCCGACTTGCTCAAGAGCAAGGATTACGGTACGGAAGTGAATGTCAGAGGCTGGGTGAGAACCCGCCGCAGTAGCAAACAGGTTGCCTTTGTGGCATTGAATGACGGTTCTACAATAAATAATGTGCAGATTGTCATTGATGCCGACAAGTTTGATGAGGAGTATGTAAAGCAGTTCACTACAGGCGCTTGTCTCAGTGTCAACGGTATGCTCGTGGAGTCTATCGGCGGCGGCCAGTCAGTAGAGATTCAGGCAACAGAAATAGAGCTGCTAGGCGCTTGCGATAATACCTACCCCCTGCAGAAGAAGGGGCAGACAATGGAGTTTATGCGCTCAGTTGCCCATCTGCGTCCCCGTACAAATACATTTGGAGCGGTGTTCCGCATTCGCCACAATATGGCCTATGCTATTCACAAGTTCTTCCATGATAAGGGTTTCTACTATTTTCACACTCCGCTGATTACAGCTTCGGACTGTGAGGGCGCCGGACAGATGTTCCAGGTTACCACAATGAACTTGTACGACCTCAAGAAGGACGAGAACGGCAGTATCATCTACGACAATGACTTCTTTGGAAAGCAGGCGAGCCTTACTGTCTCAGGACAGCTTGAAGGCGAGCTGGCTGCAACCGCTCTTGGTGCAATATATACATTCGGCCCTACATTCCGTGCCGAGAACTCTAACACCCCGCGCCATTTGGCCGAGTTCTGGATGATTGAGCCGGAGGTTGCATTCAACGACATCAATGACAACATGGAACTTGCCGAGGAGTTCATAAAATATTGCGTTCAGTGGGCTCTTGACAACTGCATGGAGGATATTACATTCCTCAACAACATGATTGACAAGGAGCTTATCGCCCGTCTGCGTTCAATCGTTGAGACAGAATTTGTGCGCTTGAGCTATACCGAAGGCATCAAGATTCTTGAGGACGCAGTTGCGGCTGGGCACAAGTTTGAGTTCCCTGTTTACTGGGGCGTTGACCTCGCTTCGGAGCATGAGCGCTACTTGGTGGAGACACATTTCAAGCGTCCAGTGATACTGACCGACTATCCAAAGGAAATAAAGGCATTCTACATGAAGCAGAACGAGGACGGCAAGACTGTTCGTGCCATGGACGTGCTCTTCCCGAAGATTGGAGAGATTATAGGCGGTTCAGAGCGTGAGGCTGACTATGACAAGCTTCTTGCGAGAATTGAGGAGATGAATATACCGATGAAGGATATGTGGTGGTATCTTGATACCCGCCGTTACGGTTCATGTCCGCACTCAGGTTTCGGTCTTGGTTTTGAGCGTCTGCTGCTCTTTGTGACAGGCATGTCAAACATCCGCGATGTCATTCCTTTCCCGCGCACTCCAAACAATGCGGAATTCTAATTTTAGAATTCTAAATATATTGAACAGAAAAGCACCGAAGCTCATGAGCTTCGGTGCTTTTCTGTTCAATATGCACGCCGCCCAAAGTTAAAAAAGCATTATAGAATGAAATAAACCTAAAAGCCTTTTTCTTTTTGAAATAAAAGCATTATACTCGCGTTAGTAATTTAAATAGCTTTTATGAGGTGCAGAAAGACTGCGCTGTGTTGGCAAAATACTAAAGATATGTACAAGAACCGTTACTGTGTAATTATGGCCGGTGGAAAGGGAACACGCCTTTGGCCCATGAGCCGTACAGCATACCCTAAGCAATTTCAGGATATTCTTGGCTGCGGAAGAACGCTCCTCCAGCTGACCTATGACCACTATTCAAGGATTGTCCCTAAGGAGAATATCCTTATATCTACCCATCTCAGCTACACGGAACTCGTAAGAGAGCAGCTGCCCGAACTTCCCGATACGCAGGTGATACATGAGCCTGAATTCCGTGGAACAGCGCCAAGCTTGGCCAATTTGGCATGTCATATTCGCACTCTTAACCCCGATGCAAACATTGTTGTGGCGCAGAGCGACCAGCTTGTGCTGAACGAGGAGAAGTTTGCCGAGACTGTGGAGCGCGGGCTTGATTTTGTGGCGAACAACAGGAAACTTGTTGTTGTGGGCATTAAGCCTACATGCCCCGAAACACGCTATGGTTACATACAGGTTGAGGGCGAGCCCGAAGGAGAGGCTTTGTACAAAGTGCGCACCTTTACCGAAAAACCTCAGTACGAATTTGCGAAGATATTCATGGAAAGCGGCGAATTCTATTGGAATTCGGGCATATACATTTGGAATGTGCAGACAATAATTGAGACTTTCTCCCAGCTCCTTCCCGATATGATGCGGCAGCTGGAGGACATATACAGAGAAATCCCCGATCGCGACATGCGCCGCCGCAGAGGATATGAAATATACACCTCTTTTCCTACAGCCTCGCTCGACCTAAGCATCATGGAGCGCGCCGATAATGTCCACTTGGTTGTGGGCGAGTTTGGATGGGCCGATATAGGAACGTGGGACACTCTCTACAGTACAATGCCAAAGGACAGTGACGGCAATGTGGCAATAAACTGCTCAACCCTAAAATATGACAGTCATAATAACCTGATAGTGCTTCCCAAGGATAAATTGGCGGTTTTGCAGGGTGTGGATGACTTGCTTGTTGTCGATTCGGGCAACGTGCTGATGATATGCCGCAAGGGCAACGAAAAGGATATTAGAAAATTCCTTAACGATGCAAAAATGAAACTTGGCGACAAGTTTGTTTAAGTGACGTTTGAAAAATAAGCTGCTTCATTTTTAGCAGATATTAACAAAATAATGCAGATTATTTTTTATATTTCACTAAGCTGATTACTTTACTATCCACTGCTTGCTGTGCGCTTTGGTATTATCCGGGTTGTAGCGCAGCCCTTTGGCATCGGGTATCTTCACAGAATAGCTTTTGCCGCTTTTGTTTGTCAGCGATGCGCTTCTTATCCATGGATTCGCATCGTGCAGCTGCTGGTATGTAAGTCCATGTTTTTTTGCAATATCCGCCCAACTCTCGACGCGGCCGCTTATTTTAATGACATTGGCTATTGGCAGCGGGGGATAGAGGTCGCGGCTTCTAAGGTTGAATCCGTAGGCCTTGGGGTTATTGAAGATAATCTTTACAGCCATTAAACGGAATATGTAGCGCGAAGTCTCGGGCAATAGTACCAGGTTTATGGCCCTGTTCTCCTTTTGCGCCGCTATGCGCTTGCTTATGTTGTTTTTCCCGGCATTGTAGCTTGCTGCAACGGTGAGCCAGTCGCCAAACTCCTCGTATGAACTCTTCAGATACTCGCATGCGGCTCTTGTTGCCTTTTCTATGTGGTAGCGCTCGTCAACCTCGCCGTTGACTTCAAGGCCATACTCGCGTCCTGTCTTTTCAAGAAATTGCCATGGGCCTCCTGCACCGGCATTTGAGCGTGCCTCAACATCGCCATTGCACTCTATTATCATCAGGTACTTGAAGTCATCGGGTATGCCGCACTCTTTCAGTATAGGCTCTACTATGGGGAACAGGCGGTTGGCACGCTTGATTTGCAGCATGGTGTTTATGTGCGAGTAGCAGAATGAGAGTATTTCGCGGTCCATGCGCTCGCGGCGGTCCTGGGTCTTCAGGTCAATCACTTCTCCGGCAAACGTGGCGCTTGCAGGAACTGACGGCGAGAAGTTTTGCGGCAGAATATCGGTCTTTTTCTCCATTTCACCGTGCAAAACAGCCTCGCTGCCTTCTGTTGCGGCATTTATGATAAATGCTCCTATGAGCGGCAGCGCAATTGCCAAAACTGCCGTTATATAGATTTTCTTTCTTGTCATGCGGTCTCTTTTTAAAATATTTCGCGAAGATAGTCCAAACATGGGCAAATATCAAGTCTTTTTTGTTGATTTGCATCGCTTTTTTTTGTTCCTTTGCAAATTATTAGAAACTGTTTCGGAACAGTTTTAAGGGGTATCCTTTTGTTTTTATTTTATATGGGAGAATTTGAAATGATTGCAAAGACCTTCCAGGGTTTGGAAGAGGTCTTGGCCAAGGAGTTGGTAGTTTTGGGTGCAAATAATGTGCAGATAGGCAGACGCATGGTCTCCTTTACTGGCGACAAGGCGCTTATGTACAAGGCCAACTTCCATCTTAGGACAGCGGTCCGTATACTTAAGCCTTTCATGCATTTTAAGGCTTCTGACGCCGACGAGGTTTATAATGTAATTAAGTCAGTTGAGTGGGAGAATTATCTTGACTGCAATTCCACATTCTCGGTCGATTCGGTTGTCTACAGCGAGGTTTTCCGCCATTCCAAATTCGTGGCATACCGTGTAAAGGATGCTATAGCCGATTACTTCAATGATAAATACGGCAAGCGCCCTTCGGTCCGCTTGAATAATCCCGACTTGATTTTCCACATACATATTGCCGGCGAGGAGTGTACGCTTGCCTTTGACAGTTCCGGTGAATCTCTCCACCGTCGCGGATATAGGGTTGAGACCGGTGCTGCGCCTATCAATGAGGTTCTTGCTGCCGGTATGATTCTGCTTACAGGCTGGGATGGCGAGTGTGACTTTATTGACCCCATGTGCGGTTCGGGTACACTGCCCATTGAGGCGGCACTGATTGCCCGCAACATTGCTCCAGGCGTCTATCGTCAGGGATATGCCTTTGAAAAGTGGAGCGATTTTGACAGCGAGCTGTTCAGGTCAATATATGAGGATGATTCGGCTGAACGTGAGTTCAAGCACAAGATTTACGGTTACGATGTTGATGGCCGCATGGTTGCTTGTGCGCGCAGAAATGTCAAGTCGGCGATGATGGGAGATATTATTGAAATCGAGTGTCGTGACATTAAGGACTTTACAGAACCAGCAGAGCGTGCGATAATGGTAGTCAATCCGCCTTATGGCGAACGCCTTGCGCTTGACAATCTGCTGCAGGTGTACAAGGAATTGGGCTCGCGGCTCAAGCATGCATTCCAGGGCAACGAGGCCTGGATTATAAGCAGCAGTTACGACTGTTTTGACCAGGTGGGTCTGAAGGCTTCGGCCAGACTGCCTCTTTATAATGGCGACCTTGACTGCGAATTCCGCAAGTATGAACTCTTTGCCGGCAAGTACAGCGGTTTCCGCGATGAAGGCAATGCCTTGAAGAAGGATTTTGCTCCGCTCAAGCGCAGGTCGCGTCTGACGGGCGCCGATGGAGAACTCCGCCCGCTGCGCACAAGGGAGCGTGAAGATAATAGTTTCACGGCTGATATTGATGAGGAGTCAATGCGCCGCCGTCGTGAACTTGAATCCTATTTCAGTTCGTACAAGAGCAAGAGAAGTGCCATTGCCCGCAAGCGCAGGGAAGAGCGCGAGGAGAGTGAGGCGCGTAACGGCAACGCCGCATTCCGTGGCGGTAACCGCGACAGAGGCCGTCGTGAAGATGCTCCTCGTGCTGAACGTAATAATGCAAAACCGTTTGGAAGGAATGACCGCGGAAATTTTTCTGCAGCAAAGGGCGAAGGCCGGAAACGTGACTTTTCGGGCAAGCCGGGCGAACTAAAGCCTTTGCGCGGTGGAAAGAGATATAAAAAAGATTAGTTGCAACAATACCAGAATAGAATATGAGAATTTTGCTTTTAGGAAGTGGAGGACGTGAGCATGCCCTTGCGTGGAAAATAGCTCAGAGCCCGAAAGTTGACAAGTTGTATATTGCTCCCGGAAATGCCGGTACAAAAGAGGTGGGAGAGAATGTGGCAATAAGCGTGTGCGATTTTGATGCTATTGCATCATTCGTGCTGTCAAATAATGTGGCAATGGTAGTTGTTGGTCCTGAAGACCCGCTTGTGAAGGGTATTTATGACTACTTCAAAGCCGATGCTCGCTTGCAGAACATTGCGGTGATTGGCCCTTCAAAGGCTGCTGCGGAACTTGAGGGAAGCAAGAGCTTTGCAAAGGACTTCATGCAGCGCCACTCAATACCCACAGCTGCCTATCGTGCCTTTACTGCGGCTGAAAAAGAGAGTGCATACCGCTTCCTTGAAGGGCTTAAAGCGCCTTATGTCCTTAAGGCCGACGGTCTTTGTGCGGGTAAGGGTGTCCTTATCCTTCCAACGCTTGAGGAGGCCAAGAGCAGTCTTGATGAGATGTTTGACGGAATGTTCGGTGACTCTTCGGCAACAGTTGTCATTGAAGAGTTCCTTGACGGAATTGAGTGTTCTGTATTTGTGCTGACTGACGGCCGCGATTATGTGATACTTCCCGAAGCAAAGGACTATAAGCGTATTGGCGAGGGAAATACAGGTCTTAATACCGGTGGTATGGGCTCAATCTCTCCTGTTCCTTTTGCAACAAAGGAGTGGATGAAGAAGGTAGAGGAAAGAATCATACGTCCTACCGTAAGCGGTCTTGTCAAGGATGGTCTGCTTTATAAGGGCTTCATTTTCTTCGGACTCATAAATGTTGAGGGCGAGCCTATGGTCATTGAGTACAATGTGCGCATGGGTGACCCGGAAACAGAATCAGTTATGCTGCGTCTGAAGAGCGATATTGTAGAACTGTTTGAAAAAGTTGACTCTGGCTCTCTTGCCGGAACAGCAGTGGAGTTTGATGAAAGGTCTGCGGTTTGTGTAATGCTTGTTTCTGGCGGATACCCTGAGCATTATGACAAGGGCTTTGAGATTACCGGTTTTGAAAATGTCAATGAGAGTATCTTGTTCCACGCCGGTACAGCAGAAAAGGATGGCAGGGTAGTTACTGCCGGCGGACGTGTTATTGCTGCTGTTTCCTATGGCGCTGACCGTGCAGAGGCCTTGGAAAAATCTTTCCGCGCTGCAAAATCAATAGACTTTGAGAAAAAATATTTTAGAGGGGATATAGGTTTTGACTTATAGCAGTTCGTTTCAGGGACGGTTTGTGTCGGGGCGGCGTACGTCGCTTGTATTGCAGTTGCTGTCGGTTGCTGTATGGGCAGCCGGTTACTTTTTGCTGACACCTGAAGACCGTGTCCAATGGAGCAGTGAATCCCTGTGGCAAATCCTTGCTTTTGCATGTTATGCTGCGGCAGCGTTGTTTGTGAATGGGTTTCATCTGTTTGAGAGGCGTGTGCATTGGCTTGCTGCAGTCTATATGTGGCTTGTTGCATTGTCGTTGCATGCGCATGCCAATATGGTGTACGCTGTTTCGTCGCTGCTGTTTGTGGTATCGCTGACACTGCTGTTTGCATGTGTGCAGGCCGATGATACCAGGCGCTCGCTCTATTCGGCATTTGCAATGGTGGGCTTGTCGGCATTCCTCACTCCAATGCATCTTTATTTGCTGCCGCTCTTTATTATATATATGTTTATCGCCAACATATTCAGCATAAAGAACTTTGTGGCAGCGCTGTTAGGCGTGTTTACTCCATTTTGGCTCTTTTTTGGAACTGTGTATGTGTTTCCCGAGGCTGCAGCAGTGCTTAAGCTGTTCAAGGATGGTGCCGGACAGCTGTTTGTCTTTGAACTTGCCGAACCCTCCCTGTTATTGCTCGCTGCTTCAGTTTTAGAGCTGATGCTTTTGTTGCCGGCTGTTGCGATTTTTGCCGGTTCTTCGTCTCCGGCAAAGCCGCTGCTGCGCCGCAGGCTTCAGTTTATAATGGTGCTTAATTTCTCCTTGCTGTTGCTTTCGTGGGTCGTGAGCGAAAATTTCGGGTTGTTTTACATGTGGTGTCTGCCGGGTGTGGCAATATTGGGCTCTTATCTGTTTACGGCAAGAATAAGCAGAGTGATGAATATCTACTTTGCACTGGTTAATATTTTGTGGATTCTTTTAGCAGTATATAGCGTATGGACAGTGTGATTATTGAGTTTTTGAAGGAATATGGCTACTGGGGTATGGGAATTCTGGCATTCCTTTCGGGCAGTGTTGTGCCCATAACCAGCGAGGTGCTGCTGGTCTTTTTCCTGGGGATAGGAATGAATGCCATAGGAGTTACGCTTGCAGCGACAATTGGAAATACCCTTGGCGGAATCACATGTTACATGATGGGCTATCTTACAAGCAAGCAGCGCGTGCAGTCGTTCTTCAAAATCCCGGACAGAAGAATGAAGCGCGCCGACCTCATGATACAGAAATATGGATACTGGACTGCCGGAATATCATTTGTTCCTGTGATAGGCGAGGTGCTGCTCCTTGCTCTTGGCGTGCTTAGAGTGAATAGGTTTAAGGTCTTTGCAGTAATGGCTTTGGGCAAGTTCGTCCGATATATGTTCGTTACGGCTTCATATACCGGTTTTGCCAACTATTTTGGCTCTTAGGGAATTGCAGCGGGAGCGGTCAATATGATGCCGAGGCTTTGATGCCCTCTTTCTTTAGAAGCTCCACTATGCGGTCAAGCTCTTCGTGCGTTGCTTTCTGTAATCCCTGCACCGGAGTTTCCCTGTCTATCGTGTATATCATAACTTCGCGTGGAGCAATCTCTTTTACGGCTTCTATCCAGGGCTTTACATAGTCGTCGCCTGTGTTGTCGACATTTACACCATCGACAGTGCCTTTCATGAACATTGTCTGAATTACAGCCTTGCCGTTGAAGGCCTTCATTCTTTCTATTGTATCGTTGACATTGTATTTTCCCTTTGGCCTGTCGACAAAATTGATGTATTCGCTGTTTACCGTGTCTAATTTAAGTATATTGTTGTCGGCCTTCGCAAGCGCTTCAAAAACTCGTGGCAACGAAATGGCTGTGGAATTTGTGAGTACACTTACTTTCGCTTCAGGGCAGTATCTGTTGCGCAGCTCTATTGTATCGTCAATGATTCCTCCAAAATCGGGATGAATAGTGGGTTCTCCATTCCCGGCAAATGTTATTACATCGGGCAGCGTGCCTTCTGCCTGCATCTCTGCCAGCTTCTTCTCTAATGCTGCTGACACTTCCTCTCTTTTAGGCAGTGGCTTGCCCGGCCTGTTGTCTTTGCATAGTCCGCATTCGCAGTATATGCAGTCAAATGTGCACATCTTGCCGTCCTCGGGCAGAAGGTTTATTCCTAACGATACTCCTAATCGGCGGCTTTTAACAGGGCCGAAGATGGGTGATGGGTATAATACAGTTGCCATTTTATTGCCTTATTTCTTTCTGTTGTTATCTGTTTCGGGTGTAAGCCTGTCGTGTACCATACGGTTCATGTACTGCTGTATTATAGCCTTGAGCCTGCGTTCCATGCTATCTTGAACATTGCTCTTGCCAATAATGTTCTTCGTCATCAGTCTGTCCTCGCGCAGATTATACAGTCCTGTGCTCTTGTCGCCGTTGCCATCGCCGTTGAACTGGAGGAGATATTCGCCGCTGTAGTACTGGAATATCTCGTTTGTGTAGTTTACTGCGTAGCTTTCCTCTGGTTTTACAGAGATAAGGCTCTTGCCGAATGCGAGAAATGGTTTGCCGTATCCCACATATTCAAGGATTGTGGGCATTATGTCTATCTGCTGCGCTATGGTGCTTGTGTTCATCTCGGGGGCGAAAGGCTCTTCTCCGTTGGGGGAGAAGAATATAACCGGAACTTCAAACCATCCGGCTGCTGTCTTGTATTGCGGAGCGGTGCTGTGGTTTGTGTGGTCGGCTGTTATTACAAACAGGGTGTTGCTGTACCACGCTTGCTTTTCGGCATATTCAAAGAAGCGCTGCAGGGCGTAGTCGGTGTATTGAACACATTTCAGGAAGGGGTCGTCGCTGCTTCCCTTGAACCTGTCTGAATACTCTTCGGGTATCTTGAAGGGGTGGTGCGATGAGGCTGTGAATACCGATGTGACAAAAGGCTCTTTCATAACATTCATGCATTCGGCATAATATTGCAGGAAGGGCTCGTCCCAAATGGCCCATGTGCCGTCGTGGTCATCCATGCCGTTGTGTCCGGGAGCGCTGCAATATTCATCAAGGCCGTAATACTTTTGGAATCCGGTAGCATTGGCAAAGGCCTGAAAGCCCATTGAACCGTTGGGCGCTCCATGGAAGAAGGCGCTGCTGTAACCAATTTTGCCCAATTCGCCGGCAATTCCGCTAACCTTGTTCAATGACGCTTCTGTGGTAAAGAACGGTTCAACAAACATAGGTATGCTTGAGAGCACCGAGGGCATTCCGTCAATGCTTTTCTTTCCGTTGCCGTAGGAGTAAATGTAACTCTTGCTCCTCTTTATCAGCGAGTCAAGGAATGGCGTCAGCGACCCTTCGGGGCGGGGATTGTAAGCGCCTATGTACTCTTTGCCGAAGCTTTCCACTATGATTATTGCAATGTTCTTTCTGTTGCTTTCCTTTTTGGGCGAAAACTGCTGGATTGGGTTAAAGATTTCTGCAACTTCCTCCTCGCTGAAGTAGTTTCTCTCGGTAAAGGGTTTTTTGCCTATTGTGCGTATGATTGAAAATGGAGTATTAAGCACTATTGCCGCTTCGTTGGGCGATGAAACATACTGGTTGGCATTGCTCAGAGTTATTGGGCGCACTGCCTTGCCTATGCCTCCGCGTATTCCGAATATGACCAGGGGTATAGTAATCAGCAGCAGTGGTGCATGCCACAGGTAGTACGATTTTATATTTTTCTTGTTCTTTGCGGCTGGAGTGTACAGTCTGTATATCAGCCATATTATGGCAGCTCCTATAACGGCCAGCCACCAATGGTTGATTATTTCCGCTCCAATGACTGTGCCAAGATTCCCTTCGTTGCCAAATTCAGAAAAGACACTCCATGTGGTTCTTCTTCCAGTGAAAGGGACGTACACACAGTCGCAGAGGTTTGCTATTACGCCAATAGCGTTAGGAACTATGAAGGCCCATTTGGTTGCTTCATTCATGGCCTTGCCCTCTTTCCAGTGCAGCGGGAACAGCAGGCAGAGAATGTAAAGAGCATTCAGGTAGCATACAGCGGCTGTATCAAACAGCAGTGAGCCTTTTGCCATGAGCCATGCGGAGTTGTATTCAAGCGCATCGGCATACAAGGCATAATTCATTGCAACGAAAATTATGCGGCATACAAAGAGCAGCGCGTATGCGAGCGCAATGTTCATGAGCAGCGCTGCTAAAAGGTTCTTTTCGCTGTTCTTGCCTTTAAAGAACCTTGATGTGCTTTTGAAGAATATGTTTCCCTTTATTCCTTTCAAGTCCATAGTGCGTCTTTTGTTGCGTGTCTTGGAATGCTTGCGTGCTTCTTAGAGTTTTTCAATTCCGTGCGGTGTGCGTATGATTCCGGTGCGCTTTGTCTCACGGCGTATTCCCATATTCTTTTCCATAGTCTCCTTTGTCTTGTAGGGGCGTTTATGGTCAAGATGCAGCGCAATTGCGCTGTAGCGTATCTGTTTGGTCTTGATTCCCTTGTTAACTAAGCGCAGGCCGAACTCGCGGTCCTGTCCGCCGTAGTGCATCTCCTCGTTATAGCCGTTTATCTCAAGCATGTCTTTTCGCCAGCCCGATGCATTGCATCCGTTCCATGTTGCTCCGGCCGGAGTAATGTGGTTCATCATGCGGGTAAACCATCTCCATGAAGAGAGCTTTGTGCATTTGAAGGAACGCTTGAGCCCCTGCTTGCGCAGCCATGAATAACTGAATGCGCGCCCGCTCTCAATGTCCTCGCGGGTAATCTGCTTGCTTATGTCCATGGGCAGCTTGAAATAGCCGCCTGAAAGCATATATCCCTCCTGAGCGTATTTTACATGCGTTTCTATAAAGTCCTTGCGCGGAATGCAGTCCTGGTCGGTAAATATAAGATAGTCGGCAGTCGCTGCCACCAAAGCCTTGTTCAGGATGCGTGATTTTTGGAATCCCTCATCGGGCTGCCACACATGATTTATCGGCAGTTTGTCTTTGAAACTGTCGATGAGTTCTCTTGTGTCGTCTCTTGAACCGTCGTCGGCTATAACAATTTCGTCGGCGGGATGCGTCTGGTACATATATCCCCAAAGTACCTTCTCTAACCATGCCGGGCTGTTGTATGTGGAGATTACCACTCCGACTGTAAAGTTTTTCTTTTCCATATTATGTGCTTTGCCGTTACTTGTTGTGAAAATCGGTATATGTTGTTTGCAGAATGGTTTTTGCCCTTCTCAGGCGCTCCTCTCCGCCTTCGGCGGGCTCATTGTGTATTGTCTTGCGGCTGTTAAGGTCGTAGACCGTAAACCCTGTGGAGTCGATTATTGATAGTCCGTTGTTGAAGCAATGGTAGGCGAACGGGTAGCTGTAGCTTGGACTGAGCACATTCCTGCTGAATGGGAAGTCGCTGCCTGAAAGTCCAAGTTGAGGCAGTATTGTTGCTGCAAGGTCCTGCTGGTTGCAGAGTGTCTCAATGCGCTTCGGCTCTTTTATTGCACCGCCTGTGAGCAGCAATGGTATGTGGTTGCGTCCCTTGTCGGTTTGCGCTATGCCTTTGGGATAGCCCACTACAGAGTGGTCGCTAATGAGTATCACAAGAGTGTTCTCCCATTTGCCGCTTTGCTTTAGGCGCTCAATGAACTTGCCTAATTCCTCGTCTGTGAATGCGAAAGAATTGGCAACCTCATCGCCCTTGATGCGGTCGTAGGGGACTGTCCAAGGTTCATGGCTGCTTAGTGTAAGGCAAGTGATGTGCCACGGCGATGTGCCTTGCTCCATAATTGTTTCATAAAGCCTGCTGAGCACTACGTCATCTCCTGCTCCCCAACGGTGGGTGCTGCGCTCGGCGGCGCTGAAGTCCTTGTCGGCAATAATCCGCCCATAACCGGTAGAGTAGAGATAGCCGCGCATGTTTGTAAAGTTTATGTCGCCGCCATAAATAAATGTATTTGTGTAGCCGGCCTTGGCAAGCGATGATGCGAGCGATGGCAGCTTTTGGCTCTTTGCGGTTGACTTCATTACTGAAGTTTTTGGGAACGACGGGTATCCGCTTAGTGCGCAAATAAGCCCTCTGTCGGTTCTGAAGCTGTTTGCATAGCAATTGGTAAATAGAACGCCTTCTTTGGCAATACGGCTGAAGTTAGGTGTAACATCTTTCATTCCGCCCAATTCTTCAATGAGCTCGGCGCTCATGCCCTCAAGGATAATGGTGACGATGTTCGGGCGGCGGCAGTTGAGCAGCGTGTCCGAGATAGCGTCGTCCTTTGGGTATAATGCTGCGAAAATCTCCGCTCTTTCGCTCTCCTCAAAAAAGCGGTACTCCTCGGTGAAATCCTCCATGTTAATGTAGGAGTAGAGGAAACTGAATACCGGATTAACTGCTGCGTGGTTCAGTATCTCCCTGTCGCTGAAATATACTGTACCGATATTGTTGGTCGATTCCGATATGCCGCCTCTTATTCCAAGGAAAATAACCCCTCCGATAAAAATATGCAGGACAAGCATTGCCCAGCGGTTCTCTGCCAATGGCTTTTTGCTGCCACCGGGCATCCTAAACCCTTTTATGCATTGCGTGCATGCAGCCTTCAGCAGACGGAATATTCCGTAAGTTCCGCTGCAGAGCAGCAGTATAAGCAGTATTATGTGCCACACAGCAATGCTTGCAAAAGCGTTTGCAGGGGAATCAAGGTACATTAGCACCGATGCATCAAGCTTGAATTCCCAATAGGGGTAGAGTGTAATATCCGCCAAGAAAGCTAAAGTGAATACAAACGCTGTGAACCAATTGTAGCCTGTCAGGAATTTCCCAATTGGAAGTGTTCTGAAAATTGATATAATGGCAATGAGCAGCGGAATCACGGCAAAGTATCCGGCAACGGCAAAGTCATGAGGAAGGCCGTAGAACAAAACATTCAGACAGTCGCCTATTGAGCATTGGCTGTCGCCGGTGTCAAAAAGCAGAAACAGTATCTTGTACAGTGCCGACAGTGCTATCAAAGAGAAATAATACCTTGCTATGAAAATTGCCCTCTCCTTCATCTTTGTTTGTGTTTGCTTGTCCCGGAAATATACTTGCGCTAAGAGGCTTCTAAAATCGCCAAATTTTTATAGATTGAAGAAGCATATAGCTATTTTCTGCCGAAGTCGGCAGGAATTTCTCCCCATTTGTCAGTTTCCCATTTCAGCAGAGTTGTTGTGTAGCTGTTCTCCTTGAGCCATTTTTCGGCCCTGTCAATGTATCTGAACAGCTCTTCGCTTCTGCTGTCTCTGGGAAGTTTTGTCTTGCATTTCTTTTGCTTTACCCACAGCAGGGCGTTGCGGCTGTCGGAATAGACTGGAATGTCAATCCCTCTCTGCTTGAGCAGGGCTAACCCATGTACTATGGCAAGGAACTCTCCAATGTTGTTTGTTCCGAACATTGGCCCGAAGTGGAATATCTCCTCTCCGTTGCCAATGTACACTCCTCTGTACTCCATCTGCCCGGGATTGCCGCTGCACGCGGCATCCACAGCCAGCGCCCCCCTGATTACCTCGGGAGGCAGCTCCTTTGGAGCATTGCTCTCCTTGGCTTTGACGCCGATGTACTCATAAGGTGGCGATGAGTATGCCCTTTCGGCATCCTCAAGTGTGGGGAACGACTTGTAAAGAGCCTGCTTCACCCCCTTTATCTGCGCTTCACACTCTTGCCAAGTATGGTAGATGCCCGGTTCAACTCCATTCCAGACTACATAAAAGTGCTTCTTTGCCATTGAGGTTCTCCGTTTGTGTTACATTCTTTCGGGGACCTCAATTCCCAAGATGTTCATTGCGGTCTTTATAACCTTGCCTACATTGCGTGTAAGCAGAACGCGGAATGCTTTGGCAGCGCTATCCTCTTCGCGCAGAATGCTGAAGTCGTGGTAGAACTGGTTGTATTCCTTGGCGAGTTCATAAGTGTAGTTTGCTATGCCCGAAGGCGAGTAGTCTGTGCCGGCCTGGCGTATTACTGCAGGGAATTCGTTAAGCATGCGTATTACAGAGCACTCCTTCTCGCTGATGCTTTCGGGCATCTTTGCTGTTTCAATGTCAACACCGGCCTCTGCCGCCTTGCGCTCGATTGAGCGTGTACGGGCATAGGTGTATTGTATAAACGGTCCGGTATTGCCGTTGAAGTCAATGGATTCCTTAGGATTGAAAAGCATGTTCTTGCGTGCGTCTACCTTAAGCATGAAATATTTCAGCGCGCCCAAACCGATAATTCTGTTAATTTCGGCCTTTTCACCGGCAGAAAGGTCGTTCAGCTTGCCGCCGAGTTCCTCTGAGGTTTCGCGTGCAGTGTTTATCATTTCGTCCATGAGGTCATCGGCGTCTACAACAGTGCCTTCGCGGCTCTTCATCTTGCCCTCGGGCAGCTCTACCATGCCGTAGGAGAAGTGCACAAGGCCTTTTCCCCATGAGAATCCTAATCTGTCAAGCAGCAGCGAGAGTACCTGGAAGTGGTAGTTCTGTTCGTTTCCTACCACATAAACCATCTTGTCGATTGGGTAGTCGCGGAATCTCAGCTGCGCTGTGCCGATGTCCTGTGTCATGTATACCGATGTGCCGTCGCTGCGGAGCAGAAGCTTCTCGTCAAGCCCCTCCTTTGTGAGGTCTGCCCATACAGAACCGTCCTCCCTGCGGTAGAAAAGTCCCTTTTCAAGTCCTGAAAGCACTGTCTCTTTTCCCACAAGATAGGTGTCGCTCTCATAGTAGATTTTGTCAAAGTCAACCCCCAGACGCTTGTACGTCTCGTCAAAGCCTTCGTAAACCCAATTGTTCATCTGTTCCCAGAGCGCGCGCACATCTTTATCTCCTGCTTCCCATTTTACGAGCATTTCTCTAGCCTCGGCCATCAGAGGAGATGCGGCTTCGGCTTCTTCCTTGCTCATGCCCTTTTCCATAAGCTCTGCGAGCTCGGCCTTGTAGTGCTTGTCAAATGCCACATAGTAGTCGCCAATGAGGTGGTCGCCCTTCTTGCCGCAGCTCTCAGGTGATGCGCCCTCGCCCCATTTTTGCCATGCAAGCATCGACTTGCAAATGTGTATGCCTCTGTCGTTAACTATGTTTGTCTTTACAACGCGGTTGCCGTTGGCTGCAATGATATTCGACAGGGCGTAGCCGAGAAGGTTGTTGCGTATGTGCCCGAGGTGAAGGGGCTTGTTTGTGTTAGGCGAAGAGTACTCTACCATAACCAGCGGCGACTCCTCTGTTGCCTTTACTGTACCCCAGGCATCAGCCTTGTCAATTTTCTCAAGAAGCTCTATCCAATAGCTTGCAGATATTGAAAGGTTCAGGAAGCCCTTTACAACATTGAAGGCTGCAATAACCGGCTGGTTGGCCTTCAGGAATTCTCCAATCTCCTGTGCCGTGTCCTCAGGCTTTTTCTTTGATAGTGACAGGAAGGGGAATACTACGAGCGTGAAGTCGCCTTCAAACTCTTTGCGTGTCTTTTGCAGCTGGATTTTCTCTGTGCTGAATACTGCTCCGTAGAGGGCTTTGATGGCCTCTGCAACGCTTTGCGATAAAATTGTTTCAATACTCATGTGATATGTTTTTCTTATTATTTTCTTTACATTCATGCAAAGATAGCAAGAACTTGCGTAATAATGGCAGGATGAGGGTGAAATTTGATAAGTGGTTGGTACATATACCATTTTTGTGTTACCTCACCATATTGTTAAATTTGGCAGAAGGAGCCGTATATGGTGGGTATTAGAGAAAGAAAT
>JAFXAR010000056.1 GCA_017516885.1 Bacteroidaceae bacterium | reverse complement strand
TCAAAGTTATGATGTCTATACATAATACACCCCAAAAGTTTTATGTCTAACTTTTGGGGTGCAGTTCAGAAGCGACGAGGGGTCTGTTTTTTTATTACAACCGCAAATATTTTGCTAACCCACACCTTTTTGCTACTGAGCCCTGAAACACCTCGCGCTATCATCTGCCTTACACAAAAAAACAATGGCGGCCATGGCCGCCATTGTTTTAGTTATAGATTACAAGTTAATTACTTAACAAGTACCTTCTTAGTTTCAACAACACCGTTAGTGTAAACTGTAACAACAATGTTGATACCCTTTACAGGAGCAGGAATTGCAGCACCTGCAGGTGTGAAGTAAGCTACAGTAGCAACCTCAGCGCCCTCTACTACGAGGTCAGAAACTGAAGTGCCCTCAGCATCGTCAACAAAACGGATGTACCATGAAGAAGCTGTACCTGCCTCACCGTTCCAGTAAACAATGTTACCGCCTGCACCTGCACCACTGTTGTGACCTGCTGTGTGGAGGTCATTGTTTGCGTTGCCGGCAACATGCACTGTGTAGATGTTTGCAGAAAGAGGCTTAACAATGTATACTGCTGCGCTGAAGTCGTCAGTTGCTACAGGAACTGCTGCAGACTGGCCACCCGCATCACCAGCCCAAACTTTAAACTGGTCGTTGTAGATAAAGAATGCGTGTGGAGCATCTTCCTCGCTGAGGTTCAAGCCCATATCGTCAATTTCAGCATCATACTTCTGGAACTGGAATACATACTGTGCATTTGCACGGTCATAAGCTGCAGGAGCATCACCCCATACGAGTTTTGTACCATCGGTTGAGATAGCCTTAATCTTACCCTGCTGCTTGAAGTATTCGCCGTATGCGCTCTCAATAGCATACCAGTACTTGTCAGTTACCTGAATGCGCTCTGCTGTTTCAGCCGCGCCCACGTTTGCAGCAAATTCCTCAACTGCAGCCTGAGCACCTTCCTTGTTCTCCTCTGCCAAAACAGCCTCAACTGAAGCAATAGCAGCCTCAAGGTCAGAAATATCACCGGTAATGCAACCCGGGTCTTTGCCTACAACAACACCCAATTCAGCAAGTGTTGCAGGGATACCGTTTGCCCAGAGGTAGTAAGCATCGTCCATAGTAGCCTCGTAGATGTTCCACTCGCCCTCGCCGTTAGCCTTGTTGAAGTGGAGGTAGTCGCCAGCGCTGTAGCCGTCGCCGTTCTTGAAGTCCTCAGCCTTCTTGTGAGCAGTAATTGCATCAAGACCGTATGTGAACACGCCAGGAAGCTCGTTTACGCAAGCACGGCCTGCAAGATTACCATCCCAGTCCATATAAACGAACTTGTTGGCATTTACCTTGCCCTCCTCAATCTTAACAACGTCTGTTGTATCCTCCGGATTTGTCCAAGTCCAAGAAGCATTAACCTCATTGTTACCGATTTCGCTGAAGAGAACGAATGTATTCTCAAGGTTGCCTGACTTGGCAAAGTTAATTACACCAGCCTTCTCAGGATATACAGTCAAGCCTGTGCTCCATGATGTGCTTGTTGAAGTTTCGCCAGTCTCCTCGTCTGTATTCTCTGTAACATCCTTGTTCAAAGCCCAGTACTGAGCGTTAGCCAAGCTGATGATGTTCCAGCCGCCTTCAACCTTCTTGAACATGTAAACGCAAGGATCGTTAGAAGCAGCCTTAACATTTGTGTGATAAGGAGCTGCGCCTGCATAGAAGCGAGGCAGAGCCTCCTGTGTCTTAACGCGGAGGTTACCGCTGATTACATAGATACCGCCATCCTTAATCTGAGCAACGTCAGTTACCTGAGCGCCAACCTTTACATTGTATGGGTTAGGACGGAAGAGGAGAGGATCGTAAACCTCGCCATACTTGCCTACACATACTGTACCAGGAGCCAAAGAAGCGCTTGTACGGCCGATAGTCTTGATTGTAAAGTTATCAAGAGAAATGCCTGCTGGGAACTTAACATCAAGGTAGATGTAAGAATATGGCTGGTCGTAGCGTGCACCGCCACCCCATGCAGAGTGATAGTATGTAGCCACATCCTCATCAAAGAGCTTGTCAATTGTACCGTTTCCTGCCTCACGCTCATGTGTCTCCTCAGAGTTAGAAGTTACCAATTCTGTTGAAAGGGCAAGCTTTTCGCCATCAGAAGTAACAATCTCAAGACCTGAGAGAGCAACCATTGGGAAGCCCTGGAACTTACCGTCGCTTGCAGCATTACCTACGTTTGTCTCAAGGAATGTCAAACGGATACCGTCAACCTTCTCGTTGAGGACAACCTGCTGTGTCCAATCCCAGTGGTTGCCGTTCTTAACGCCAAGAGGTGTATGGTGAGGATCCTCGGCTGTGTAAACCTTGGGAAGTGTTACAAACGAAACCTGTGTAGCAAGGAACGCATCAATTTTAGCCTGATAGCCGTTGATAAAGTTCTTCATGTCAGCCATGTAAGCATATCTGTTATCAGACTCTTCAACAGCTATCCAAAGTTCCTCAACATCAGCAGCCATGCCAGTAATAATTTCGTCATACGCTTCCTGAGAATAGCAACCCTCGATTGGGTTGTTTGCTGAACAACATTTCTCCCCATACTCGGTCATGAATTCAGGAAGTGCAACATCATAGTAATAGCATATCTTTGAGAAAACATAGTCGGCCATAACGGCAGCCACCTTGCTTACCGCATCGAATGCGGCAACAACATCATCGTACTCGTTAGCCTCTGCCTTAGCCTTAACTTCGGCAACAGTTTTCACGAAGTTGTCATAAGCTTCCTCATAACCCTCAACTGCAACACTATCCATGTATGTATAGATAGAATTAGCCTCCTTAATAATGTTCTTTACTGGAACTGAGAGGTACTTAGTAGGATAATCCATTGTGACTTCATAGAGCGACCAGTCAAAGTCAATCACATATGCATAGTTGAGACAGTAAAGGTGGCCCTCATCGTAGAATTCCTTGCGCTCAGCGTCAACATTCTTGAAACCGCCTGTTGAAGGAGTGGCACCCATGTAAATGAGTTTGTCCTCACCTTCATACTGCATTGTGTAGCTCATTTCAAACTTGCCGTTCTGCTCCTCGATTGAAACAACTGCGGCGTTGCTCAGCAATGCAGTCTTGCCCTGTCCACCGTTAGCGCCATTATAAGCGTTGTCCGACGCATTCTTGCTCAAGAACTTGCCCTCAGCCACATAGTAGAGATAGTAACCACCATCAACCGGGATAAGCTGTATTGCATATGAAGGAGTTGGTTCGTCAGCAACTTCGCCACCGCTCACAAACTTAGGACCGGGACCTACATTAGGCTCCTTGTTCATCTTGTCACCGAACTTGTAGCCATCTGCGCCATCGTTGTTGTTCTTGTATGTGTCATACTCAACAGGAACGTTGCTCTTCATTACAAAGTACTGAGCAGCCTGGAGCCCATCCTTTGTGGTAATCTGGTTGCCTAAAGTAAAAGCCCAGTCAGCATAAGGAACAAAGTCTACACCGCCTTTAGTAAGACCTACCAGTGTAGGAGCGTTCTTTGGGTTGCCCGGACGCGCACCCCACTCAAGCACGAACTCGCTTACCGGAGATTCGAATGTGAGTTCAAGGTGGTGATAGTCAGCCTGCGCACCGGTACTACTCCATGTAGAGTGCCAGTAGTTGTTCCAGTTGCCATCGTTCAAAGCAGCAAGACCACCACCGTCATTACCGCCACCCGATGTGTTCTGGTCAGCGTTTGATGTTGCTGTGTAAGGAATTACCGTTGTGCCGTCAGCAGCATACACTACCAGCTCGCTGAGCGATGTAGTAAAGTTGTTGCCGCCAGGCTTTTCACCGTTGTATGTACCGGCAACAGTAAAGCGCAATGTAGTCAAAGCCTCAGAAGCCTTAATAACCTCCGACTTGTAAACCTGAATGGTTACGCCATTCTTGTCAACGTTCTCGCCGGGAAGGCCATCGCCTACCGTCAGGGTCTTTGACCAATTCTGAGCACCGGCACCCGCAAATGCTGCAAATGCCAACGCAAGAGTTAGAAATAAATTTTTTCTCATAACGTAAAAATTAAAAAATAAAAAAATAGGTCTCTCGTCAATAAAAGCAACTGAATGTTCCACGCTTACACTCTGACAATCAAGAGATTGACAAAACGCAGGCACAAGTCCCAGCGCAGAATATGCATTCTATCACGCAAAGGTTTAAAGAATTTTTCAAACTCGCAAGAAAAAAATGCAAAAAATAAGTAAAAACAGAGTTAATTGTTTTCTAAGATTTTTTAAGAGGTTTTTGTTTAACACTTGACGCACAAGTGCGGCATTGGCGCATACTGTTAAAATTCATCAAAAGGAAAGAATATTATATAATTAAAAGGTAAAAAATGCTCCTGTTTTCAAAAATATGACTAATTTTGCCCCGAATAGCGCTGTGTGGATTATTGCATTTTGCCGCTCCAAAGCAGCCCTAAAAAAGAGAGATGCGGCAGCCGGGGCAGTAAGCAAACTCCTCAGTCTTCAAAACATGGTTTTGAATCCACCCCCTCTATGAACAGAGAAGGACGGGGAATGATGAAGCAACCGCGCGAACCTGTCATTCCGGCGGCAGGAGAAAACTCAGGACAAAAACTATGAGTATAATATAAGGAGAGAAACTAATTTTTAACCATTTGTAATATGAAAATCAAATCTTTACTTTTAACATTACTTGTAATGTTGTCAACCGCGTCCTATTCGCAGGTTGAAAATGGAAAGGTTTACCGCATTATCAGCGGCAAATACGGTACAGCGGTATCGGAAAGCCCTATTCTGCACACCCTTTCATGCGCTTCTCCAGGAGGAGAAACTGATTACCACGAAATGTGGAAGTTTACCGAAACTGAAGACGGAAAGTTCACAATCCAGAATGTTTACACACAGCGCTACGTTCAGTACGAAAATGGCCGTAACGTTCAGTGGAAGACCGGCAACGAGCAGACAAAGTTCACTGTAACTGAAAACAGTGCCCTAAAGGGTTACTACAACATTGACATTTCAGCAACAGGCAACTGGGGCATGCACTGCGACGGCAGTTCAAAAATCGTACCCTGGAGCAACGGCCCCGCGGACGGAGAGGTAACCGGTTCAGAATGGCAATTCAAGGAAGTAAGCGTTACAGAAGAAGAGATGCTCGCTGCTTACGATACTTACAGAGACTACATAGCAGTACACAACAACGCAGCGTCAATCTCGGCTACAGTAGAAAGCCTCTTTGAGGACAACGCATGCACAGTATTGAAAGCAGAATATGCCGCCATGAGCGACGATGCACTTGTTGCAGCAATGCCCGGAGTACCTGCCGACCTTCAGCAGGCAGTTCTAAAAATCAAGAACAACACTTGGGCTGAACGCGAAAAAGAGTTCCGCGTGTATGACTACAAGCCATACAGCAACCCTGAAAAATGGCATAACATACTATACACACGTCTCTACAGCCCAATCGACAACCCCACCGGAATAAATTCATCAAGCAGCAAGGATTATGTTTATGTCTTTGTTGACGAGATTCCCGAGGGTACAACAATCTCCTTACGCGAGGTTTCCGGTACACACTATTTTGGAAACGACACCAACCTAAAGGAAGGCCTCAATATCATTCCATGCGCAAGCAAGGATGGTGTACTTTATGTACGCTACATTTGCGACACAAACACCGGCTTTAACGGACAGACAAAAACCGGCCCAAAGAAACTGAGCGACTACCCTGCTGTGAAGATTCACATTGAAAACGGTTATGTAAACGGTTTCTGGAGCAAGGAACGCGGTCACACAAACGAGGACTGGGCATACATGCAGCAGAATATGTTCAAGAACCCAAGCGCAATACAGGTAAAGGGCGACTATACGCTGCTCTCATTCCGCAAGGCTGAATTCCTGGAAGCTTGCCCCGTAAAAATTACTGAGCTCATAAGCCTTTGGGACTTCTGGAACAAGACACAGCAGAAGTTTATGGCTCTTGACCTGTACTACGAGTACTTCAACAACCTGCAGCTTGCCATGAGCGACGACACCGGATTCATGGACGCCGGCAACCACCGCACACACTACAACAACAACACCTTGAGCACAATCTGCAACTATGACCTTCTTCTTGCTGACGCAGGAAGCACATGGGGCCCTAACCATGAGATTGGACACAACAACCAGTATGTGTTTGAGATTGTGGGAACATCAGAGGTTTCAAATAACGCATTTGCAAACATGGTGACATTTGAGCAGGGTACACACACCAGCCGCGGCAACAATATGAACAACCAGATTATCGACTTTGAGAACAAGGTTCCATACGTTTTGCGCGGCGAGGGCCTTTACGGTACAAAGCTGTTCAGCATGACACGCATGTACTTCCAGCTGTTCCTCTATGCTCATGCAGCAGGCAAATGCCCCGACTTCTACCCCCGCCTGCACGAGAAGCTGCGCTACGACCGCCTTGTAGGCTGGTCAGTAGGTTCTTCGGACCAAATGGACGAGAACGGCTTCTACAAGAATTCCGTAAACGCACTAAACGACCAGCTGAAGTTTGCCGAGGCATGCTGCGAGGTTTTGCAGATGGACCTCAGCGAGTTCTTTGAGGCTTGGGGATTCTTCATCCCATTCAAGAACGGCTTTGTAGGCGACTATGGTCACCACTGGGTATATCTGCTTGAGAAGGATGCAAAGGCCAGCAAGGCACGCATGCAGAAGTATGAGAAGAAAGGCGGACACCTGATATTCCTCGAGGACCGTATACGCAAGTCACCAAGAAAGAAAAGCCCATTCTGCGACGGCACTGGCTACCGCTCGAACTATGCCAACTGGGACGGCGAGCGCATTGGCGAGGTTGGTGACTTTGGACAGTGGATGGACTACATTGACGAGACCGTTAAGGCACAGGGCTACTACTACGCCGTATCTAATGGCAAGGTAATTATCAAGGAGGCTGAAGGTGCAAGCGGCGCACTCGGTTTCAAGCTCTACAATGCTGATACCAACGAGCTCCTTACATTCACCAACAGAAAGGAGATGATGATTCCTGTAAGCGCCGAAGGTGCAAACCTTAAGGTTGTTGCAGCTCAGGCCGACGGTACTGACTACGTTGTCCCAAGTGCAGCAGAAGGCCCTGAGGAGATGCAACTGGCTGCATTGGAGGGTTCACTGCTGAACGCAAAAATAATCATCAGCAAGAAAGCTACAAGCAACACTATCGTAGGCTACTACTACCCCGAGGCTATAGCCGCGCTTGAAGCTGTATACAACGAGGCACTGGCAGCAAAGAACAATGGCGACACAAGCAAGTATTCGTATGCAGAGTGGAGCGTTATGCTTGACGACGAGTGCAACAAGGTTCTCAACAATGCCGATGCGCGTATCCTCATTAAAGAGGCTGCAACATTTACAATGAGAAAGGCAGTTGCTCCAAACAGAGGACTCATACTTGACGGAGGATACCCCACTGCCACATCAACAAAAGCAACTACCGGCAACGTAAACTGGATTATAGAATATGCAGGAAAAGCTGGAGAGTATTACATGAAGAACGTATCAAGCGGATATTACATCACAAATATCAGCATGAACAGCAACGTGTTTACTGAGACTAAGAAGCAGGAAGATGCCGTTAAGTTCAATGTTGGCTATAACAAAGATGGCTGGGTACTGTTCACAATGGCTGAGAATTCCGATGTTGCAATAGGCATAGACGGCAATGGCAATGTATTAGGTGTCTCAGTAAACGATGGCAACGCACAGTGGAGAGTTGACATTGTTAGCGACAACTCGGCTGCATTCTACAAGAGCACTCTTGACGAGCTTGTAACCGAGGCTAACATGATTATCACAGAGGTGCTGAACCTTGATAGCCTGCAGACTATGAATATCTTCAACGAGAACATCATTGTAACTGACAACAACCTCAATACATACGCACTCAACCTGCTTGATACATACTACAAGGCTTCGGCCGACATGGAGACAGCAACAACAGTACAGCAGCAGAAGTACGTTGAGACACTCCGCAAGCAGATTGCCGACATGGCCGGCAAGTACATTGTAACAGCCCCCATAGCAACAAAGGGCGACAAGGTTATATGGTACTACATCATCAGCAACAAGAGCGAGGAACTTGCAAGCATCTACAGCGGTACATCAGCAACACAAAAGAACCGCGTTGCAATGAAGAGCGCCGAAGAGGCTGAAGAGGATGGCATTGAATATGCAATGTGGAGCTTTGCTTCAACCGGCAAGGATGGCGAATACAGAATTTACAACAAGGGTAATGAAGGATTCATCTACAAGCCTGCAAGCAAGACACAGATTTTCACATCGGCCGAAGAGGAACTCCTGCCTGTAACTTTGACTTACGAAGCAAAGGAAAATGGCGTAATTATGCAGGGCGGCGATTACTACATCTACGATGCAGGCACATACGCAAACCTCAACAAGTCAACCAAGACCTCATGGAGAGTGCAGATTGCAGCCATTGAGAACAACAAGGAGGTTGCTGACATAATTACCACAATTGAGAGCGTAATGACAGAGTACAACAAGAGCAAGGCTGTTTACGACCTCAATGGCCGCAGAGTAGCGAACCCAACAAAGGGCATCTACATCCAGGGCGGCAAGAAGGTTTTTGTAAAGTAACAGAACAACAATATTTACATTCAAAGGAGTGAGGGCGACGCCCTCACTCCTTTGAATGTTTTAGAGTACAGAGTTGTTTTCAGCTTTGACAACACTGTCTATTCGCAACCCGCACGGCACAAACTTCGTCTGTGCTTCGTGCGACTAATTGCTGCCAGTGTTGTCTAAACTTCAAGCAAAGCTTTCAGCTTTCCGTTTTCCGTTTTCAGCTTTGACAACACTGTCCATTCGCAACCCGCACGGCATAAACTTCGTCTATGCTTCGTGCGACCAATTGCTGCCAGTGTTGTCTAAACTTCAAGCAGAGCTTTCAGCTTTCCGTTTTAATAAAATTTATAACATTTTTTTAACTGCTTCAAATCAAATGCACTATCTTTGTCAAGATACTAAGAAAACCTACAACCAAGCAATATGAGAATAAAAACTTTACTTTTTACAGTTCTTATGGCTGCCGCGGCAATGACGGCAAGCGCACAGTTAACACAAGGGAACCTCTCAAGGTACTACAATGAGTTCAAGACCATCTTCACCGACGGTACATGCAGCGAACTTGTTGAGCCCTACGCCTCAATGAACGATGAACAGTTCCTGGAGTATTGGGGCGACTTCCCCAAAGAGCTCATTGACATAGCAATGAAGGTCAAGAACAACAGCTGGGCCGCACGCGAAAAGGAGTTTCGCGTGGCCGAGTATGAACCATACGGCAACACATACAGATGGGGTGCGCTGCTTAATACCTACCAATACAGCTATTTGCAGAACCCTACCGGAATAACAGCCACTACCGGGGACAGTTTGCTTATTTTCGTAAACGACAACCTGCCATCAGGCATGATGCTAAAACTAATTGAGATTGTAAAAAACGAGCCATTCTCTGATTATAATGTTTACGATTCCGAGAAATACCTCAAAAAAGGAGCTAACCTTGTAACGGTAACACAACCCGAAGCAATTTTATTTATCGGCTATGCCGTAGATACTGACACAACAGCAAACAGCAAAAGAATTTCTGATTATGGAAACGTAAAAATACATATAGAGGGCGGAAAGGTTAACGGGTTCTTTGATATTGACAGACACACCGATGAAGATTGGAGAGACATGGTTGCAAACCATTTTAAGCATTACAGTGTACAAGTCAAAGGCAAAAGAGTTCTATTCCACATGGAGCGCGAAAATATCACAGCAGTATGCCCAAATACAATTTCCGATGCAATTGGATGGTGGGACCAGTGTCTTGAATGGCAGCACGAACTTATGGGAGTAAATAAATATTACGACCGGTGGAATCCCTTGCTAATGGCACGAGACGGACATGAAGGCATGTACATGTATGCAACATCAAACTATACATACTATGAGTACAGTACGCTTGCCGACATATTGCCATGGAAAACCGTCTATGAGAGCCCGGGCAAGATGTGGGGGCCTGCACATGAGATTGGCCATATAAACCAGGGTACAATAAATATTGTTTCATGTACCGAAGCCAGCAACAATCTATTCTCCAATGTACAGGTACACCGCGTTGGCAAGAGCACAACACGCGGAGCTGGAGTAGCAGACTGCCGCAACGACTTCAGCAACAGCACAGCATTCCCTCTGCGCGGCAATGTGATAGGCAAATCGCGCATGTTCTTCCAGCTCTACCTCTACTTCCACGCAGCCGGCAAGGACACGACATTCTATCCGCGCCTGTTTGAAGCACTGCGCCAGGACAGGCTAAGAAAGTTATACGGCGGCTACACCACCTATGCTAAGGACGACCAGTTAAAGTTCGCCGAAAAATGCTGCGAGATTGCCCAGATGGACCTAAGCGACTTCTTTGACGCATGGGGATTCTTTGAGCCCATGGATAAAGCGCAAGTGGACGACTACGGCACCTACTACGTCACACTTACCAAGGAGGAGGCAGAAGCCAGCCGCGCACGCATGCAGAAGTATGAGAAAAAGGGCGGACACCTTATATTCATAGAGGACCGCATAAAGCCGTCAAAGAGAACCGACGGAGTGGATGGCGACAGAATTGACTTCAGCGATGAGTTCAAGGTGGGCGAAATGGGAAAAACCGGCCAATGGGAGGACTACATCAACGAAAACGTAAAGGCTGAAGGCTACTACTATACAAGGAACGCAAACAATATTGTTATTAAAATGCAGGACAATGCAAAGGGAGCGCTCGGTTTCAAGCTCTACAATGCCGAAACCGGCGAGCTGCTGGACTTCAACAACGAATATTCACTCAAAATACCGGCAGCATATTCAATGTGCACTATAAAAGTTGTTGCAGCACAAGCCGATGGCATTGATACTGAGATTCCAAATGCAGCTGACTGCGACGATGAGAGCATACAGGCCGAAGCTCTTAGCGCTGTTGTTTCAACAGCAAAGGCACTCATCGGCAAAAAGACCACTACCGGCAAGGAGATTGGTTATTTCTATGCAGATGCAATTAAGGACATCACAGACCTTTGCAACGAAGCAAAAGCCGCAGCCGACAATCTTGATACAAGCAAGCACAACTACAAGGAGTGGATTGAGATTCTGCAAAAGGCAATAGAGGAACTGAAGAATAATCCTAATGCTCGTGCATACCTTAAAGAACTTGATGTTTACACACTCGCAAACGGAAAGGCAAGAAGCTACTATCTATGCTATGACAAATTAGGGCTTATAGCTAACAAATCAACACAGACTGCAAATACAATGCCTGACAAGCGCTGGATGGTAGAGTGCACCGGCGAAAGCCACAACTACTATATTAAGAACATGAACGGTCTCTACATAAACGACATAGAGGTTGGGGTAGGCGTTTCATGCAGCGGCCAAGACAAGAGCAATGCGCTGGCATTCATTGCCGAATACCTTGACAATGGCACGCTCACATTCAAGACAAAGGAGAATGGAGTATATTTAACGCTTGACACCAACGAGTACAAGCTCGTGGGAAGCACAACGCTGCTCGATGCTGCAACATGGGGCGTGCGCTGTGTTGAGCAGAACAATACAGCTGTTGAGGAGATTGAAACCGAAAGCGGCAAGGCGGGAGAGATTTACGACCTGCAAGGCAGAAAGGTTGAGAATCCCGGCAAGGGCGTTTACATTATTGACGGCAAGAAGGTGCTTGTAAAGTAACCGGCTGAAATGATTATCCGCGCGCAAGGGTGCACCCTTGCGCGCGGATAATCATTTAGAAGGTGTTTAAATTTCTAAAAAATATTTTCTTATAAAAGCATCATTGTTTTTTCGCCACCGGCGTTACAAATTTAACAGTTCCTTAGTCACTGCTTTGGCGCAATAAAACGGTAAAGGTTGCATCCGATAAAGTTACCGGCAACCAAGCATGGATAAAGCAGCAGAACATCAGCAATATGCTCGCCGGTATATGACAAAGGAACTGTCAGATAATAGAAAGCATCGGCAAGACAGTGCGGAAAACCGCAGAAAATGAACAGAGGCACTCCGAAAAGCAGTGTCAGCGGCTTGCCTTCGCGTGCAAAGGTAACAACAGTTGTCATGATGAAACCGCAGCCTATCGCAAGCAGTCCCGCATGCAAAGGGCCTATCGCCAGGCGCGATTCAAGTATGCCTTGCGCGGTAGCGCCCAAATCCATTGGAGAGAGACGCGTAAGAAGCGAAACAAGAAGGCAGCCAAAGATGTTTCCCGAAAGGATAAAGAGGAGTTCGCCAATGGCTTTAAGCCAGCGTGAGCGGCCGTCTTCGTAACGCAAGGGGACAAATCCGGCCGTGCCGGTATAGAGTTTGAGCTTGTAGTTTACCACTGTGAGCAGGCCGAACGAGAAGAGAACCGCTCCAAGGATTTCAACGCCCTTGCTGCAGCATGCAAGATAGCCCCATCCTGCTGTGGCAACTGCCACGCCCGAAAGCACTGACGAACGGAATGTATTTTTCATATTACAGGTATATTTATTGTTGTTTTATTCAATTCAGCTAAGCAATCTAATGTTCCCCTGTCGCTATTAACAGGGTTTTTCTGCTTGCGCGCTTATCTCAGCATTCTATGTCCCCTCTGTTTATAGAGCGTACCAAGCCTGTAATTTACACAATGCGTCCTGAATCGGCAACCATGGCGCGAAGGGTGCTGTTGAAGGCACGCTCCTCCATGAGCTGCTCAAGAGAGATATGCATGCGGTAGTTCCATACATGGTCGCGGTTTGAGGGTACATTTATACGCTCATCCTCATGGTTCTTGCGGCGCAGACGCTCATCCATAGCAAGCCAATCCTGCCATGCTATAAGCGCAAATGCCGACGGAGAATCAAGGTGCTGCTGCAAGATAGCCCTTGCTACCCTGCCGTCCATCTCATCGGGCGCCTTGCCCTCAAAGCCAAGAACGCGGTTGTAGAACTGCTGCGACAGCGAAGCATCCTCGCACCACCAGCCGCGCAGGGTGCTCATATCGTGCGTAGAGGGGGTGGCAACTGACAAATAGGGATAGTTCTCGGGGCGGGCAAACATTTCGCCATAGGCCTTTGGCATGCGCTGTATCTCAAGCGAGAGCACCTGAAGGTTTTTCATTACCCAGGGGACGCACGCGGGAATCATGCCCAAATCCTCGCCGCAAGCGGTCATTGTTGTGGACTCGAGAAGCGGAGCAAGCTTGCGCATGCCCTCGTGATACCAGAACATTGTATGGCGGTTGTAGAAATAATCCTCGTATAGGTGATCGTATGCTATGCGGTTGCCGAATTCCAGCTGTTCATAGGCCTCTGTCTCGCTGCCCAGGATGCGGGGCACATATTTTTCACTGTCGTTAAGGTCGTGCATGAAGAGCACATTGCCGTAAAGGCGCATGAGCGCAGCCTTTTGCGCCTCGGCGAGCTTTGGGGTGCGTTCATATATGTAATATGCCAGCAGATTGGCATTCTCAAGTTCGGGCTTGAATGTATATGTGCCGTCGGAGTTCCTGTCGAGGAAAGATTCGGCAATTATGCGCGCCTTGCGCGGGAAAAGTTTCTTGAGCACTGCATCGTCAATGTAGGGGCGGGTGTGCAGCTGCTCATCAAATTCAAAGCCCGATGCTATAATCTCGGCCTTTGAAAGAGGCATATTGGGGGCGAAACTGCCCATGAGCCCGCTTTTTGCCGTACGCGGAATCTCCCATATTCTGAAGAAGCCAAGCACATGGTCTATGCGGTAGGCATCGAAGAAGTTCGACATGTACTGAAGGCGGCGGCGCCACCATGCGTAGCCATCGGCCTCCATCGCTTGCCAGTTGTATGTAGGGAAGCCCCAGTTCTGGCCGTCGGCCGAGAACATATCGGGCGGCGCTCCGGCCGACACCTGAAGGTTAAACTGGGTGCTGTCGCACCATACATCGACACCATTTGGCGCAACTCCAATGGGTATATCGCCCTTGAGTGCCACGCCTTTGCTGTTGGCATAGGCATGAGCATCGGAAAGCTGGGTGTAGAGCAGATATTGCACATAGGAGTAGAAATCGGTCTCGCGTGCAGCGTCGGAATACTCCTGCATGACACGCTCCCAGGTGGTGCTGTCGTAAAGCGGATAGTCGCTCCAGTCCCAAATATTGCTGTGGCGGCGGGCCGAGAGGAAACGGAAGAGGCAATAGGGCTTGAGCCATTGCTGCTGCCCGGCAAAGTATTTCCTGAAGGCGTCGCTTGAAAGGACTTCGGTACCGGTTTCGTTGAAAAGTTCGCGCAAATAGTTTATTTTAAGCCTGTAGACCTTTGCATAATCCACTGCGGGAAGCGCGTTCAGCTTTTCGCGCTCCTTGCGGTAATAGGCGTTCCGCTTTTCGCTTGCAAGGGCGGGAAGTGCTGACATATCGGCATATATTGGGTTTAGTGCAAATACCGATACGCAGTTATAGGGATAGGAATCCTCATTGCCGCCGCATACTGTGGTATCGTTTATAGGAAGTATCTGGAGTACATTCTGCCCGGTGGCGGCAAGCCAGTCGGCCATTAGCTTTATATCGCCAAAATCGCCTACTCCCCAGCCATGCTGAGAACGGAGCGAGAAGAGCGGCAATACTGTTCCTGCAATTCTGAGCGAAGGCGCATCGAACTGCAGCTCGTCGAGCTGATAGAAGTAGTTTGTTGCAGCCTCAAAGTCGGGGAGCAGAATGTGACGGTTGTCGCCCTCCTCCCAGCGCACAGCGCCATCGCCGTCTACGGCTATAAATTTGTAATAAAGCCCGCCGCTCCATATTTTGTCAACATCAAAAGTGACGCTCCAGCGGTTGGGCACACGCTGCTGCATGGGCAATGCCTTCTGAGGATTCCACCCGCCAAGCACCTCGGCATCTCCGGCAAGGAAAAGACGCTCGCCATCGCGCAGTCCTGTAACGTAGAGCGAGAATGTGACACTGCGGTTGTACCAGTTTATGCTGGGCTCGTCAAGATTAAGGCTGCGCTTGTCAAAGAAACGGAACAGGTTCGTCTGGGAATAGTACCCTATCGGCGAGTTCAGCCACATGTCATAGACAATGTAGTTGCGGTTTATGCAGTTGAAGCGCAGCCAGTGGGGAGTGCGCGCCCATTCGCTGCAAGTGCGCCTGCCGTGCTGGAGAATCTCATAGCCATAGTGTATGCTGCTGTAATGCTCCTCAACCTCCATTGAGCCTTGCCACCACCCTTTCTGAACCTCGCGCAGCGACAGCACGCCGTTTGTGAGGCCGCCATTGTCGTCGAGCGAATAGCAGAGCCACATTGTACTGCCAGCCTCAACATCGTAGCGTATATTGAATTCAAGAAATTTCATTTTACACATTTTTTCGAAAATACATTATCCTTGCGAAAATACAAAAAAATCCCTGTTCTGCAAGTCTATAGGCGCATAAACGTGCATAAAAGTTTCAAAAACCAAACAAATCCTAAACAAGCAGAGAATATTTTGAAAAATATAATAAAATAAACTACATTTGCAGAATAAAATCCTAACACCATGAACACAAAGGACATCACTGCAAAGTTAGCGCTACTGCTCATTATTCTGCTTTTACTGCCATGCAACGCGCTTGCACAGAAGAAAAAGAAAATAAAGCAGAAAGACCAGCCTTTCACAGTTGTCATTGACCCCGGACACGGCGGCGTTGACCCCGGAGCAATAGGACGCAAGGCAAAGGAAAAGGATGTGAACATGAGCGTTTCAAAACTGCTCTCGGAAATGATTAAGGAGGAATATCCCGAGGTAAAGGTAATCTTCACACGCACTACCGATGTAAAGATTCCTTTGATAAAGCGCGCAACAACTGCAAACAATGCAAAGGCCGACTTGTTTATCTCAATACATTCAAACGCGTCAAAGAACAAGAAGGCAAGAGGATGCGAAACCTTTACACTGGGTTCGGGCAGCAGCGCCGAGGCAAAGGCGGCTGCAATGTACGAGAACGAGGTTATATTGCAGGAGGACAATTATGAGCAGATTTACAAGGGATTCAACCCGCGTTCAAGCGAAAGCTATATAATATTCGAGCTTCTGCGCGCGCAGGACATGGAAAAGAGCGCCGAACTGGCAAACCTTGTGCAGAAGGGCATGGTAAAGCACACCGGGCTTCCAAACAGAGGTGTATCATCGGCAGGATTCCTTGTGCTTCACAAAACTGTAATGCCCAAGATTCTTGTTGAGGTGGGATTCATCACCAACAAGGATGAAGAGAAGTTCATTGCATCAAAAGAGGGACAGAAGAAACTCGCCAAAGGCATATTCGAGGGATTCTCGGAATATTACAAAATCTACGGCAAGCACGACGAGGCGAAAGCGGCCGGAAGCAAAAAAGCCGAACCAGCCAAGAAAGAGGCCGCAAAGAGCGGAGTTCCTGTGTTCAAGATACAGATTTTCTCTACCGACCGCGAACTGAAGAGCAACGACAAGAGGTTCAAGGGGCTCAAGGCCACATACTACAAAGAGGGCAAGTGGTACAAGTACACATGCTGCGAGAGCGAGAACTACAATGAGGTGCTGAAGAAGAAAAAGGAGGTATCAAAGAAGTTCAAGAGCGCATTCATTGTAGCATTCATTGACGGCAAGAAGGTTGATACCCAAAAGGCAATAAAGATATTCAAGAAACAGAAAAAATAATGGGAGGCAAAAAGATATTTACACGAGAGCTGTGGGTAGGATTCTTAGGCATACTGGCACTGCTCATAATATATGTGCTCATAAACTTTTTTAAAGGAGTAAGCATTGTTGACGATGAGAGCAGCTACTATGTGCGCTTTAGCAATATTGGGGAGATTGTAACATCAAGCCCCGTGTTCATTGACGGCTACAAGGTGGGCAACGTCAGGAACATACAGTATGACTTTGAGAACGGTTCGGGTGTAATTGTGGAGCTTGACCTTGACAAAAGGCTGAAGATTCCCGCCGGCAGCTATGCCGAAGTGAATACCGGTCTGCTCGGAAGCAGCACCATCAGCATAATCAAGGGCAACGGAGAGGGATTCTTCTCTGTGGGAGACACCCTGTTTGGAAAACTCCACAGCGGCGCAATGGACGAGGCTGCGAACATGGTCCCCAAGGTAAACGACATATTGCCGAAGGTTGATTCGCTCCTTGTTTCAATGAACACAATCCTTAAAAACCCGGCAATCACCAAGTCAATTGACAACATTGAAAGCCTCACGGCAGAGCTCAATAAAACAACCGTACAGCTGAACAAGGTGCTGAACAATGATGTTGCCGTTGCTGCCGGAAAGCTGATAAAGCTTGAGGACGAAATGATTGCCGTTGCCGGGAAGCTCAATGAAATAGAATACCAGAAACTCGTTTCATCGCTTGAGGCATCACTGAACAACATTGAGCAGGCAACTGCTGCGCTGAACAACGGCGAGGGCACTGCCGGCATGCTTTTAAAGGACAGCACACTGTATGTAAGGCTGAACAATACATGCGATGCCGCCACAGCGCTGCTTGAAGACCTGAAGAACAACCCCAAAAGATATGTTCACTTCTCTCTCTTCGGCAAAAAAGAGAAGAAAGAGGATAAAGGCGGCACAAAATAAGAAGCGGTTTGAGAAGCTGTTTGAATTTATATTGCCAAATTTTTTATTGAGCACAAAAACAGTACGTCATTTTCTGAAATCAAAACCCTGCACAAAAGCGCCGCGCCTGTCGTACATTCTCAGGAAATAAAGCCCTGACGGCACGCCGCGCACCCCTATTCTGCTGCGGTATTTGCCACGGTAGATGCAGCGGCCGTACATGTCGGTCACCTCAATGCGCATTCCGCGCATAGCTGCCTCGGGAAGAGTTATTTCATTGGCAAAATATCTGCCGCACCCATCGGAGACAAGTGCAGGAGCGCTTTCGCGTCCGTATGCGTCAACGGCAGTCACCGCCACGCTAACAGCACGCGCGGCGCTGCACTCCCATTCAAAGGATGTTCCGGCAAGCGACCATGCAATAAGACTTTCGGCCTTGCCTGTGTCAACGCTGCCGTCCTGAGAAAAGTATACATTATACCTTATTGCCGGTTCTCCGACCTTGCCTTTTACTGCATTCCAGCTTACAGCAATGCCCTTTCCGCTGCGCTCTATGCGCACGCCTTCGGGCGCAGAGGGGGCGCTGCCACCGGCCCACTCCATTGGAGGCACAAGCGCCGGGGTGCGGTAAACAGACGAATAGACATCAAGAGCACCGCCCGCATTGCCTGTAAGATGAGCAGTGCGGAACATAATGCTGCCGGCTGTTCCGGCACCACGCGAAGTGCGCAGCTGGCGTTCAATCTCGCGCCTCGGCCAGCCGCCATATTCGGGCAACAGACGATAGATGCCTATTCCCGGCACAATGTGACGGCCGCAGGCATTCTCCTGCCAGTCTCTCACAAAGGGATAGAAATTGTTGCCATTAAAATAGAGCATTGGGAAAAGAATATCCATTATGCCCTCGCGCATCCATCCCTGCGCATCCTGAAACACGGCATCATAAGCATTCCAGCCCAGGGAACTGTAGCGGGCGAGGTCGTCGTACTTGCCTAATGGGGCGCAGCTTACACGCACCCATGGCTTGAGTTCCTTTACGCTCTTATACACAGCTCGGGCAATTGATGTAATGTTGCTGCGGCGCCAGTCGGCAAGCGAAAGACCGCCGCCATGCTTGCGGTAAAGAGCCGCGTCGGGATAGCCGTTTGTACGGTCGGGATAGCGCACATAATCGAGGTGAATGCCGTCAACATCATATTTTGAGACTACCTCCCTTACAAGTTCCACAATATATTCCTCAGTTGCCGGATTGCCGGGCTCCATATACCACTGCCCCTTGTAGTGAGTGCAGAGGCTGCGCCTGCGCTGCGGGAGCGCAAGCTTCCCCTGCTTGCGCACATGCGCATCCTTTCCCAAAGGCAGCGTCACCATCCACGCGTGCAGCTGCATGCCGCGCTTGTGACACTCGCTAACGGCAAACGCCAGGGGGTCGTAACCGGGAGACTTGCCGGCCGTTCCTGTAAAGACATAGGAGAATGGCTCTATTTCGGAAGGGTAAATAACATCGCCGCGCACACGCACCTGCAACAGCACCGTGTTCACATGCAAAGACTTGAGGGAGTCCAATATGGCAACCAGTCCGGCCTTCTGCCTTTCAACGCCGGCTGCATCCTTTGCAATCTGCCCGGGCCAGTCAAGATTCTCAATAGCTGTGAGCCACACCGCCCTGTACTCATATTTATTGTTATGAGAAAGCCCGCACTGTGCCTTCACTGTGCCCGACAGGAGCAGAAGCACAGAAATAAATATCGCGAAAAAATGTCTCATCCTTAGAAATAATTACAAATATAATCTTTTTTCACCATTTTTTGCGATTATATTCTCCTTTATTTTGTAACTTTGTAAGGATAAATCTGTGGCAGCCTGTAAAAAGGAGCGCCGCAGACAGCTTCAAGAAAAAGAGATATACCAATCTATAAATTATATTGCGTTATGACAAAAGCAAAAAAATTCATCACTTGTGACGGAAACCAGGCAGCAGCACACATTGCCTACATGTTTTCCGAGGTAGCAGCTATCTACCCTATCACTCCGTCGTCAACAATGGCCGAATATGTTGACGAATGGGCAGCACAAGGCCGCAAGAACCTCTTTGGCGAAACTGTATCGGTACAGGAGATGCAGTCAGAGGGCGGCGCAGTAGGTGCACTTCACGGTTCATTGCAGGCCGGTGCGTTAACCAACACATTCACTGCTTCGCAGGGTCTGTTGCTGATGATTCCGAACATGTACAAGATTGCCGGCGAGAAATTGCCAACAGTGTTCCATGTTTCGGCACGTTCACTTGCCGGAAACTCCTTGAGTATCTTCGGCGACCACATGGACGTTATGGCATGCCGCCAGACAGGCTTCGCAATGCTTTGCGAAGGCTCAGTACAGGAGGTTATGGACCTCGCGGCTGTAGCACATCTTTCTACACTCAAGAGCCGCATTCCGTTCCTGAACTTCTTTGACGGATTCCGTACATCGCACGAGATACAGAAAATTGAACTCATTGAGCAGGAGGAGATTGCTCCGCTTGTTGACTGGGAAGCAATCCAGGAGTTCCGCGACAGAGCACTCAGCCCAAGCTCTCCGGTTGTACGCGGTACAGCAGAGAACCCTGAGACATTCTTTACACACAAGGAGAGCGAGAACCCATTCTACAACGCTGTGCCCGACATTGTTGCCGAGTACATGAAGGAGATTTCGGCTATCACAGGCCGCAAGTATGCTCCGTTCACATACTACGGCGCTGAGGATGCCGACCGCGTAATAATTGTTATGGGTTCGGCTACAGAGGCCGTGAAGGAGGCTATTGACTACATGACAGAGAGAGGCGAGAAGGTGGGTCTTGTAAGCGTACACCTATTCCGCCCGTTCTCAGTGAAGTATCTTGCCGCAGTTATGCCAAAGACAGTAAAGCGCATCGCTGTGCTCGACCGCACAAAAGAGCCGGGCAGCAACGGCGAACCGCTATACCTTGATGTAGTTGAGGCATTCAACAGCACACCTGAGCTTCAGGCAATCAACCCTATTATCGTAGGCGGCCGCTTCGGTCTGAGCTCATGCGACACTACTCCGGCACTCATTATGGGTGTTTACGAGAACCTCGCACTGCCTGAGCCAAAGAACCACTTTACATTCGGTATCGTTGACGACGTTACATTCCTGTCATTGCCTCCAAAGGAGGAGATTGCAGTTGTTGACGGCATGTTCGAGGCTAAGTTCTACGGATTGGGCGCAGACGGTACAGTGGGCGCAAACAAGAACTCTGTGAAGATTATCGGCGACAACACAAAGAAGCACTGCCAGGCATACTTCTCTTACGACTCAAAGAAATCGGGAGGCTTCACATGCTCGCACCTTCGCTTTGGCGACAAGCCTATCCGCAGCACATATTTGGTGAACACTCCAAACTTTGTTGCATGCCACGTTCAGGCATATCTGCGCATGTACGACGTTACACGCGGATTGCAGAAAGGCGGCACATTCCTTTTGAACACCGTCTGGGAGGGCGACGAGCTTGCTAAGAACCTTCCCAACAACGTGAAGAAGTATTTCGCCGACAACAACATTACAGTATACTACATCAATGCAACAAAGATTGCCCAGGAGATTGGTCTTGGCAACCGCACAAACACTATTCTGCAGAGCGCATTCTTCCGCATCACTCAGGTTATCCCGGTTGACCTCGCAATTGAGCAGATGAAGAAGTTCATTGTGAAGTCATACGGCAAGAAGGGACAGGATGTCGTTGACAAGAACTACGCAGCCGTTGACCGCGGAGGCGAATACCGTCAGCTGGCAATTGACCCCAACTGGTCAAAGCTGCCTGCCGATGTTGAAGAGCAGAGAAACGAGCCTGAATTCATTACAAAGATTGTACGCACCATCAATGCACAGAAGGGCGCTCAGCTGCCGGTATCGGCATTCAAGGGCCTTGAGGACGGCACATGGCCTGTAGGTACATCGGCCTACGAAAAGCGCGGTGTAAGCACATTCGTTCCACGCTGGAATGCCGAGAACTGTATCCAGTGCAACCGCTGTTCATTCGTTTGTCCTCACGCTGCAATACGTCCGTTCGTAATGGACGAGACTGAGGCTGCGGGCATCAATGCCGACAAGATTGAGATGAAGGCGCCGCTTGCAATGAAGGGCATGCAGTTCAGAATACAGGTGAGCGTACTCGACTGCTTGGGCTGCGGCAACTGCGTGGACATCTGTCCGGGCAACCCGAAACTCGGCGGCAAGGCACTCAGCATGGTTCCATTGGAAGAGGAGAGAGCAGAGGCTGCAAACTGGGAGTATTGCGTAAAGAACGTAAAGAGCAAGCAGTCGCTTGTTGACGTTAAGAGCAACCCCAAGAACTCACAGTTCGCTACACCGCTCTTCGAGTTCTCAGGCGCATGTTCAGGCTGCGGCGAGACACCTTACGTCAAGCTGCTTACACAGCTATTTGGCGACCGTCAGGTTATTGCCAATGCCACCGGCTGTTCATCAATCTACACAGCATCAGTTCCTTCAACACCATACACAACAAACGAGAAGGGCGAAGGCCCGGCATGGGGCAACTCACTGTTTGAGGACTTCTGCGAGTTCGGCTTGGGTATGAAGCTTGCCGAGAAGAAGATGCGCGCACGCCTTGAAAGACTCCTTACAGAGATTCAGACATACCGCAGCTGCCCTGAGGAGATGAAGGAACTTGCACAGAAGTGGATTGACAACAAGGAGAACGCTGAGGTTACAAAGGAAATCACACCGGCAATAATAAAGGCTTGCGAGGAGTTCGAGAGCGACACAAGCGAGCAGATTCTTGCCATCAAGCAGTATCTTGTAAAGCGTTCACAGTGGATTATAGGCGGTGACGGCGCTTCATACGACATCGGCTACGGCGGTCTTGACCACGTTATCGCATCGGGCGAGGATGTGAATATCCTTGTACTTGACACTGAGGTATACTCAAACACCGGCGGCCAGTCATCAAAGGCAACTCCGCTTGGCGCTATTGCAAAATTTGCCGCAGCCGGCAAGCGCATACGCAAGAAGGACCTTGGCATGATTGCAACAACATACGGCTACGTTTACGTTGCGCAGATTGCAATGAGCGCAAGCTACGACCAGTGCCTGAAGGCTATTCGCGAGGCAGAGGCATATCCAGGCCCGTCACTTGTGATTGCATACGCGCCATGTATCAACCACGGTATCAAGAAGGGCATGGGCAAGGCGCAGGCCGAGCAGATTGCAGCCGTTGAGTGCGGTTACTGGCACTTGTGGCGCTACAACCCCGCTCTTGAGGATGAGGGCAAGAACCCATTCACACTTGACAGCAAAGAGCCGCAGTGGGAGAAGTTCCAGGACTTCTTGCAGGGCGAGGTACGTTACGCATCGCTTGCAAAGCAGTTCCCGGCAGAGGCACACGAACTGTTTGCTGCCGCTGAGGGCATGGCAAAGAAGCGCTACGCAAGCTACCAGCGCATGGCAAAGCTTGACTGGAGCACTGAAGAGACTGCTGAATAACCGTAAAAACTATCTTTATAAATATGGGCACGCCGCGCGGCGTGCCCATATTTAATTTATGGCAAACAGGCAACACAAGCCAACGCGCACGAACCATTATCCACTTTAATTGTTAATGTATCATGCATCAATAACTTTTAAACAAGGATAATTATGTCTACATTAACAAAAAGCGTAAAGTTAGGAGTGGCCACGCTGGCCATTATGAATGTAACGGCAGTTGTTTCGCTGCGCGGACTGCCGGCAGAGGCCGAATATGGAGTAAGTTCGGCATTCTATTATCTGTTTGCGGCACTTGTATTCCTCATACCCACATCGTTTGTGGCAGCCGAGCTGGCAGCCATGTTCCAGGACAAGCAGGGAGGCGTGTTCCGCTGGGTGGGAGAGGCCTTTGGCAAAAGGATTGGCTTTGTTGCAATTTGGCTGCAATGGGTGGAGAGCACAATATGGTATCCCACTGTGCTGACATTCGGCGCTGTGTCGCTTGCCTTCATTGGCATGAACGACGCTGCCGACATGAACCTTGCATCGAACAAGCTCTACACGCTCGTTGTAGTGCTCGCCATCTACTGGATTGCCACGTTCATCTCGCTGAAGGGACTTGACTGGGTGAGCAAGGTTGCAAAGATTGGCGGCCTTGTGGGAACTATTATCCCCGCAGCGCTGCTGGTGGTTCTTGCAATCATTTACCTTATTGGCGGAGGAGAGTCGCAGATGGACTTTGGCGGCAGTTTCTTCCCCGACATCACAAAGTTCGACAATCTTGTGCTCGCATCGGGAATTTTTCTCTTTTACGCCGGAATGGAGATGACCGGAATACACGTTAAGGACATGGAGAATCCCGCACGCAACTATCCCCGCGCGGTGTTCTTGGGCGCAATAATCACTGTGCTTATATTCGTGCTGGGAACATTTGCTCTTGGAATAATTATTCCCCAAAAGGACATTAACCTCACGCAGAGCCTGTTGGTAGGCTTTGACAACTACTTCAAATATGTGGGAGCATCGTGGCTTTCGCCCATAATTGCCATTGCGCTTGCCTTTGGAGTGCTTGCCGGAGTGCTTACATGGGTATCAGGCCCTTCAAAAGGTATTTTTGCAGTGGGAAAGGCTGGATATTTGCCGCCGTTCATGCAGAAGAGCAACAAGATTGGAGTGCAGAGAAATATTCTGCTCATTCAGGGCGGAATTGTGACACTGCTGAGCCTGCTTTTTGTTATTATGCCATCGGTGCAGAGCTTTTATCAGATACTTTCGCAGCTCACTGTGCTGCTTTATCTTATAATGTATCTGCTGATGTTCGCCGCTGCAATATATCTGCGCTACAACATGAAGGATGCTCCGCGCCCCTTCCGCCTGGGCAAGAGCGGCAACATGGTAATGTGGATTGTGTCGGGTGTAGGTTTCCTTGGCAGCCTGCTTGCATTCGTGCTCAGTTTCATTCCGCCGGCACAGATTTCAGTGGGCAGCAATGCGGTGTGGTATGCAGTGCTTGTAATAGGCTGCATTATAGTAACCGGCGCACCTTTTATAATATATGCAATGCGCAAGCCCCATTGGATAGACAAGGAGTCGCAGTTTGAACCTTTCCATTTTGAGTAAAAAAACAGGCCTGATAATTCTATAGCAAAAAAGACAACAGCAAGTTGTCTTTTTTGCTATATTAGCGCAGTAAATCCAGGAGTTATGAAAAAGGCACTCACTACCATACTGGCACTGTTCGCCTGCATGCTTTCCACTGCGCAGAATACTGATTATGCATCACTTGTCAATCCGCTTATAGGCACAGACTTCAAGGGGAATGTGTATCCAGGAGCGCAAGCGCCGTTCGGCATGGTGCAGCTGAGCCCCGACAACGGACTGCCCGGATGGGACAGAATTGCAGGATATTTCTACCCCGACAGCACTATTGCGGGATTCAGCCACACGCACCTTTCGGGCACCGGCGCAGGCGACCTTTACGACATAAGCTTCATGCCAGTCACATATCCCTTGCGAAAGGCAAGCGCTCCTTTGGGCATACACTCCATGTTCAGCCATGAGCGGGAAGAGTGCGAAGCGGGATATTACCGCGTGCATCTCGACAGTTACGGAATTGATGTTGAACTGACAGCTACCGAGCGCTGCGGCGTGCAGCGCTACACCTACCCCGCAGACAGCGCCACCGTGCTGCTGAACCTTGACAAGGCCACGAACTGGGATGCCACAACCGACACTTATGCAGCATTGGTTGACAGCTGCACAATTGAGGGATACCGCCACTCCAACGGATGGGCAAGAGGCCAGCAAGTCTATTTCCGCACACGCTTCTCGCGCCCTATCGTTTCAATGCAATGCGACAGCGCAGTAATCCCAAACGGCACTGGCAGCAAGAGGGTTGCCGGCACAATCAGCCTGCGCTTTGCGCTTGACAGTACCCGGCAGTTAGTTGTAACGACTGCACTTTCGGGCACCGGCCTTGAAGGCGCAGCCGGGAATCTCGCAGCCGAAGCGCCGCACAACGATTTTGATTCATACCGCGCAAAGACACAAGAATATTGGAACAGCCGGCTGTCGCGCATAGAGGTTTCGGGCGGCACTCACGATGAACGCGCCTGCTTTTACACAGCGCTCTACCGCACAATGCTTGCCCCCACGCTCTATTGCGACGTTGACGGCCTTTACCGCGGTGCAGACGGAAAGAACCACCAAGCCGATGGGTGGAAAAACTTCTCAACCTTTTCGCTTTGGGACACTTACCGCGCAGCGCATCCGCTATTCACATACACAGCGCCCGAACTTGTCAGCGACTTTGTGAACTCCTTTATTGCCCACTATGAGCAGCATGGCCGTCTGCCGGTGTGGAATATGTGGGGAAGTGAAACCGATATGATGATTGGCTATCACTCAGTGCCGGTAATTGCCGATGCCTTTCTTAAAGGATTTAAAGGCTTTGATGCTGAGAAAGCGCTTGCGGCATGCATAGCAACAGCAAACAGCGACGAATATCGCGGTATAGGACTTTACAAGATGTTAGGATATGTTCCATACGATGTCGCTGACCCATATAATGCCGACAACTGGGCAATGTCCCGCACGCTTGAGTATGCATTTGACGACCACTGCATCGCCCGCATGGCCGAAGCTATGGGCCGGGACAGCATTGCCAAGGTATTCAGCAGCCGTGCGGGCAACTGGCGCAACCACTACAACCCCGCCACCACATTTATGCAGCCACGCCACAGCAGCGGAGAATTCCAGCCGGGATTTAATCCGGGAGAATACACCCCGCACATTTGCGAGAGCAATGCATGGCACTATATGTGGAGCGTGCAGCACGATATTGACGGACTTATTGGCCTTGTGGGCAAGAAGAGATTCGCCGCGAAGCTCGACAGCATGTTCACATACTCCCCCGCCGCAAACGACGAACTGCCCATATTCAGCACAGGAATGATTGGGCAATATGCCCACGGCAACGAGCCGAGCCACCATGTAGCATACCTCTTTAACCGCATAGGCCGGCACGAAAAAACAGTGAAGTATGTAACGCAAATAATGCGCGAAATGTACCGCAACGCCCCCGACGGACTTTGCGGGAACGAGGACTGCGGGCAGATGTCGGCGTGGTACGTTATGAGCGCAATGGGGTTCTACCCCGTTAACCCCTGCGGTGGGGAGTATGAGTTAGGCGCACCGCTGTTCCCTAAAGCAACACTGCACTTGCCCGATGGAAAGAGATTCACGGTACTGTGCCATTTTGGGCAAAGCGAAGATAATCCCCGCCAGTGTTCATCTGACCGTAGTGAAGAATCTCCAAAAGGCCACCACCAGGAATATGCAAGAGATTCCTCAACCGCTACGCTTCATCGGAATGACACTGACCGCTATCGCGAAGCATTCCTCAATGGCAAAAGGCTGAAAGGCACAGCAATTACCCACCACGATATTATTGACGGCGGAGTATTGGAGTTTAAGTAAATTGCTGAAAATAACCCTAACCGGCTATTTCAACGTGAAATTGACCGGTAATGTAAACCAAACTTTTACCGCCTTTCCTGCCTGTCGGCCCGGTTTCCACTTTGGCATACTCTTGACAACACGCACAGCCTCCCTGTCAAGATAGACATCACCCGAAGACTTTTTAACCTCAACATTTGCAATTGAACCGTCTTTGTCTACAATAAAACGCAGAAACACACGGCCCTGTGAACCATTTTCGCGTGAGATGCGCGGATATACGAGGTTTTCACTTATAAACTTATACAAAGCCGGAATACCACCCGGGAATTCTGCGTTTTCCTCAACAAATTCATACACCACATTTTCTTCAGCAATTTCCTCCACCACATCTTCTTCAACTTTTTCCTCCACCACATTATTCTCTACACTCTTCGGCATCACCTTTTTAATATCCACGCCGGCTTTTCCAAAGGTGAATGTCTCTTCAATATCATCGTATCCGCTTTTGCTGACACGAATTTTGTGTTCTCCGTAAGGAACTTCATATCCCGACATTGGCGTTTTTCCCGCCTTGACACCATCAAGATACACATCGGCCCCAGAAGGAGTTGTCACTATGTTCAGCTTTGACTTCCTGATTATAAGATTTTGCCTTATATCAACCTTATCCTTGTTGAAGTCACAGGGAAACACATTATCGAAATAGTCCGTTTTGCTGAGCTTTATTGTGTGCTTGCCATACGCTGCCGAAAAGTTCCGCAGAGGGGTGACACCAACTTTGTTGCCATCAATATAAACTGTTGCTCCCGAAGGATTTGTTTCAATTGACAATGTAGCAAATTTTGCAGTCTCAGCCTGAACACTCTCTACAACAGGCGCCGGGGTGCTAATTTTAGCAGGCGCTGTTTCAATTACCTTGACGGAGTCAGTTAAAACAGGCGCCGGGGTGCTAATTTCAGCAGGCGCTGTTCCAATTACCCTGACGGTGTCAGTTAAAACAGGCTCCTGCTTTTCTGTTCCTCCAAACATAAACAGGGCTGCTGCAATGCCGCCGATTGCAAGCAGAAGCAGAAACAGGATAATTGCCTTACGGCTATTGGGTTCGCTATTATTACTATAATCAGCCTGCCCGCCCTGAACAGATGCAATCTTGGGGGTGACAGGGGCATTGGCATCTGCCGTTGAGGCCGGTTGCGGCTCTATTTTTACGTTTCCTGCCTTAGCCGGCGGCATATTTACCTCGGTTGTGTCCGCGGGTTGCGGTTTAGTTATTTTCGGTTCTATTTCCACAGCGTCAGCTATAACGCCGGCTGCCATTGCACTTTTTCCGTCATCAAGCAGCGCAATGAATTCACTTATGCTCTGAGGGCGGTCTTTACGGCGGGGCTGCATAGCCTTTTCTATTGCAGCACGCACTGATGCTGAAATGGTTTCGGGCATTTGCGGAAGGCCGTCGTCATTTACGTCACTGGCTTCGGGCGGGGTTAAGCCGGTTACTAATTTGTACAGTGTTGCACCGAGGGAATAGATGTCGGTGGCGGGAGAGAAGGTGCTGACACCGCCGCGGCGGTACTGTTCCAGCGGAGCGTAGCCGTGGCTTATGCCCACAGGAGTGGAGCTGGTCTGGTGGCCTTCGTTGTCATATTGCTTGGCAAGTCCGAAGTCTATGAGTACGGCGTTGTCTTTCTCGTTAAGCAAGATATTTGCCGGTTTTACGTCAAGGTGCATTACATTCATGCTGTGGACGTATTCAAGGGCGGATGCCACCTGGCGGATGTAGCGTACGGCATCTGCTTCGGGCAATGCGCCCGAGGCGACTTTATCGGCCAAAGAGCCGCCGCCAACATGCTCCATTACATAGTATGCTGTGCCGTTCTCTTCAAAGACGTCAATTACATGAATTATGTGCTTGTGCCTGAGACGGTAGATACTGCGGGCTTCCTTAATGAATTTCATGCGGAAGCGCTCCACTATCTCACGGCTGCCCTCTGAACCTACCGAAACTCCTGAGGTTTCTGTGTCGCGGTTGCAGAAGTCCTTCATGAAGAACTCCTTGACGGCAAGCTTGCTGCCAAGCATTACATGCTCGCCAAGATAGGTTATTCCAAAACCGCCCTGGCCTAATACTCTATCAATTCTGTAACGCCCGCCTTGAAGCAGCGCGCCCTCTTTTAGTTTCATAACAATGTGGTTTTATTCTCAATGTTTATCAATGTGTCTCGCCACCCTCTACCTTGTAGCCGTTAGGATAGATGAGCAGAACGCTGGTATTCTGATAATCGCGCTGCAGCTGCACGAAGATGTGGTCGAGCGATGGGCGGAACGAGATTGAGCCTCGGCGCGCGCTTACAATAATAAGCAAATGGTCGTCGTGTATTATTGTTGAGAGACGCTTGAGGTCGTTGCCGCCGTCAGTCTCAAAGAAGTGGGCATTTACAGGGTCAAGTTCCTTGAGCCTTTTCTGTATTTTTGCCATTGTATCGGGGTGTCCGTGGTACATAATCTTGCAATCAAGGCCGCTTGCCATGCGCGCGGTCTCCTCCACCCAATATGGGAAACCAGCCTCATACTCGGCCTTTGCCGGGAAAGTTATATGTATTGTACGCACTGTATTCAGCGGAATATTCATGCGAGCCATTACCACCTGGCAGTCTATGCTGTTGAGCACAACAGGAAGCACGCCGCCAAGGAAAGTGTCATTGGCCGTCTCCTTTTGGTGGAATCCCATTATAAGCTCACGGTAGTCATTCTCCTTCACCTCATGCACAATTCCATGTGCGAGGTTTGTTGTAAGACGCACCTTTGTGAGCAAAGGCACATTTACCGATGCGGCGATGTCTGCAGCAAGGTCAAGGACTTTTGTTCCGCGCTGCTGCAGTTTCTTGTCCTCGTCGAGCACCACAGTGATTGCCGAAAGCGGAATTTTGCTATTCTCCTTTCTTATGAGCAGCGCAAGGTCCATAAGCTTGTCTACCGCAGCGGGGTTTGCAAGCGCCAAAAGCGTTTTCTTGGAATCAAGCGGAGCCGGCCTTGCCAGCAGCTCACCCGAAACTACAAGCTTGCGCGAAGCCCTGTCGGCAACAATTGAGCTTACGATGCATGTAACAAGAATGAGCAGAATTGTGCCATTGAGCACATCCTCGTTCAAGAGGCGCGAACCGTCGGGAAGTATTATCCCATGTCCCACAATTGCCGCAGCAAGGGTTGCTGCCGCCTGCGAGGTGCTGAGGCCGAACATCAGATACTGCTCGCCCGATGACATTCTGTGAGCCTTTGCAACAAGAAACGATGCCAGCCACTTGCCAAGCAGCGCCGTTGCCACCATCACCGCAGCCACCATAAGCGAATCGCCGCCATTGAACAGCACGCCTACATCTATCATCATTCCCACGCCGATAAGGAAATAGGGAATAAATATGGCATTTCCCACAAAATCGATACGCCTCATCAGCGGAGAGGAGTGCGGAATAAGGCGGTTAAGCACAAGTCCTGTTATAAATGCGCCCAAGATTCCCTCCATGCCGGCAAGTTCCATCATTCCCGCGCCCAGGAAAAGCATAGCGAGCACGAATATATACTGAATGACGCTGTCGTTGTAATTGCGGAAAAAGTAGCGCGCAATACGCGGGAAAAGAAACACAATAACCCCCACTATCGCCAAAAGCTTTGCCAGCATCACAAGTACAAACATCACATCAGCCTCGCCGGTAAATGTTCCGGCTACAACTGCAAGCACAAAAAGGGTAAGCGTGTCCGTGATAATAGTTCCGCCCACTACAAAGTTCACGCAGCGCAAGCGGGAGAGACCGTAGCGCGCCACAATGGGGTACGAGATAAGCGTGTACGAAGCATACATGCTGGCAAGCAGCACCGATGCAATAAGGCTGTACCTGAGAATGAACATATTGCTTATCATTCCCAAAGCAATGGGAATGAAGAATACGGCAAGCCCCATAAGCAGCGCTCCTCCCTTGGCCTGCTTCATCTCCTGCATGTTTATCTCAAGGCTGGCAAGGAACATTATGTAGTAAAGCCCCACCTTGCCAAAGAGTTCAAAGCTATCGTCGCGCACAAGGATATTCAGTCCCTTAGGCCCCACAAGCAAACCAGCCAGAATCATGCCTATAATATGCGGCATTCTCAACTTATTGAATATAAGAGGTGCAAAGAGAACAATGCATAGCACCCCCAAGAATATCCATGTAGGGTCTGTTACGGGGAAAATTGAGCTGAATTCCATTTTTATCTATAAGTCTTTACCAGGTATATGTAACGCCGAGTGTCATAAGCTCCTTCAACTGCCAGTATCCGTACTCGTCGTCGTAAAGCCCGCGCGCACTGTCATCAAAGCGGGCATGCAGGCTCAATGAAGCTGTAAGATAACGGTTCAATGAAATGTCGAACTTGTTCTCCCACTGGAAGAATGAACGCGCATAGTTTGTATAGTATTCGGCACGCGAGTACCAGTCAACAATCTTGAATATCTTCTGCGAAGGCACTGTCACAACAAGCTGTGTACCGAAGTCCTCCTTGTGGTGGCGTCCCTCGCGGATTCCGTAGCGCGACGTCAGCGAGCCGTAGCGCACAAAGCGGTAGTTATAGGCCGAGAGCGGCGCAAAATAGACCTCAAACCTGAACTTTTCCCATGTAGGCTTGTAGTTAAGACCGACTGAGAAGTTTGCGTCAAACGGAGCCATGAAGTTAGAAACGAAATCGCTGCTGTTTGTAGGATAGTTAGGCAAAGACTGCGATTCGAGCTTCATCTTGGCTGCCACATCAAGGTTCTTCACCAATTTGTAACCGAATGTAGACTCAATGCGCAAACGGTCGGTATTTGTCTTGAAGCTGTGCAGTGTATCGGCCTTTGTTGTGGCAAATCCCAAGTCAACATCAAAGTGGGTCTTGAAAGTTATGCGGTCCTTGTCGTCATATATGAGGTCAAAGTCAAACTCGCCAAGCATGGTATTGTTGCTCTCGCCGCCCTGAAACCAGTTGCCCGAAATGTAGTTCTGTGTAAACTTCAATGCAATAGCGCCCTTTGTGCTCCAGTATTTTGGCTTGACAACGGTGGTGCTCATTCCGCCGGCAACATTCTCTGGCAGGCTGCTGCTCTGCGACACAAAGTCTATCTCAGGCATCGCCTTGCCGGCAGAGTGCCTGTCCACAATCTGCTCGCTGCGCAGTTTCTCCTCAGTCATTTCAACCTTGTCGGGGTGCTCGCGGTAGACATTGAGCATAACCTTGTCAATGACACCCGAACGCTGCTCGTCCATTGCAAGAAGGGCATTCTCGTCACTTTCGCCCTCTTCGCCCGAAAAAGCATTGGCTACAACAGAGTTATATAGCACCGGAGAGGAAAACATTCTTGAATAGACATGGTTGCTCTTTTCCTCCTCATAATCGCTGTCCACCTTGCCCGATTCGGCAACAATCTTGTCAATTCCCCGGTTAAAGTAATCAAAAACCCTGCTGTTCTGCGCCTCAACAGCAATTGCGGCAACAACAGCAGACAATAGCAAGCAAATTCTCGTTCTCATAGTTTAAGAAATATTTGTGTTATTTGTGTTCGTACAACTGTGCAAAGATAACATTTTTTGTCCATTTTTATATATAAAACAAAGTTTCTTATTTCTAATATAAGGTAAAGAGCATTTTTGTAACCTTTTTGCGCCTTTCTAATCATTATTTTTACTAACTTTGCGCGAAATTTCGGAAATTAAGAAGCAGTCTAAATTTATATCGCCAATTTTTTATAGAGCAAAAACTGAATATTTTTGAATATAAAAAATGGTGAAACGAAACGGCACAGCTTCATAAAAAGATATTTTTATACATTTAAATTTAAACAGTTTCTAATAAATAAACTACATAATTCGCTATGGACAAAAAAAGCATAATTGGATATATACTGATAGGAATTGTTCTTATCGCATATTTTCAGTTCAGCGCCCCTTCGCAAGAGCAGATAGAGAAAGAGCGCAAATACGCCGAGGAGCAGAAGAGGACGGCCGAGGACAAGGAGAGGAAGAAGGTTTTTGAGGATTTGAAGTTCGTTGCCCAGAAGGACAGCGCTGAGAGTTTCTTCTATAACGTGCTCAAGGGAGAAAACAGGAACATTACCATTCAGAACGAAGTGCTGAAGGTTGAAATCTCCACATACGGCGGCCGCGTGGCATCGGCAACACTCAAGGAGTACAAGAACCAGGAGGGCGGCGACCTTGTACTGTTCGACAGCAAGGACAAGATTGATGTTACAGAGCAGAACATGGCGCTTAACGGAAGCAATACCATAAACTTCAGCTTCAAGAGCAAGCTTGCCGACAGAAACATAAACACAAACGAGCTCTTCTTCACACCGCTGGAGGTTACCCCAACATCGGTTACAATGCGCCTTGACTTTAAGAAGGACGGACGCTGCATTGATTTCAAATACGCGCTCAAGGAGAACAGCTACATGCTTGACCTTGCAATTGTTGCGCACAACATGAACGACGTGATTTCGGATGACGAGGCAAGCATCACATGGAAGCAGTTCATACGCCAGCTTGAGCCCGGATACGAATTTGAGCAGAGGTATGCAAACGCCACATACAAGCCCGTTGACGACGACTCGGACTACCTCAGCGAAATGAGCGACGATGAGGAGAAGTTTGAAGAGCCGATGAGCTGGATTGCATACAAGAACCAGTTCTTCACTTCAATAATGATTGCCGGCGAGGATTTTACCGATGTTGATATAAAGTCGGAGGTTATACAAAAGGGCAAGAACCTGCTCAAGAGATGCACATCGCAGATGAACACTCCATTTGACCCCACAGGCAAGAAGGCAACTGATATACAGTTCTACTTTGGCCCTAACAAGTTCGATGTGCTCAAGGCAAGCAACGGCCTTGTAATAAACCAGGGCAACGACCCCGACCTTCAGGAAATCATCTACTTCGGATGGCCCATCGTGCGCTGGATAAACCGCTTCTTCATAATGCCGCTGTTTGACATACTTTCAGGATTCGGGCTGAACATGGGGCTTGTGCTCATTCTGCTCACACTCATTGTAAAGGCAATCGTATATCCGTTCACAAAGAAGTCATTCGTTTCATCGGCAAAGATGCGCGCCCTGAAACCGTATATTGACGAAGTGAACGCAAAATATCCCAAGAAGGAGGACGCGCTCAAAAAGCAGCAGGAGACCATGGCCGTGTACCAGAAGTACGGAGCAAGCCCTATGGGGGGCTGTCTGCCAATGCTCATACAGATGCCGGTGTTTATCGCCCTGTTTAACTTTGTGCCGAATGCCATAGAGCTTCGCCAGCAGAGTTTCCTGTGGGCAAAGGACCTTTCGTCATACGATGCGTTCATCAGCTGGGACACATACATCTGGCCCATTGGCGACCACCTGAGCCTCTTCTGCCTGCTGTTCTGTGTAACACAGATTCTCAACACCTACTACACAAGCAAGATGCAGCCTAACATGGGCAGCACCCCCGAAATGGAGCAGCAGCAGAAAATGATGCGCTGGATGATGTACATAATGCCAATAATGTTCTTCTTTATGTTCAACGAGTACTCATCGGGCCTGAACTTCTACTACTTCCTTTCAACCCTTATCAGTGTATTCATCTTCGTTTACCTGAGAAAGGCGGTTAAGGAGGAGGAACTGCTGAAGAAGATGGAGGCATACGCCGACAGCAACAAGAACAAGCCGGCAAAGCAGTCGAACATGATGGCACGCCTTGAAGCGCTGCAGGAGCAGCAGAAAAGGCTTGTCGAGGAGAGAGAGAGAATGAGAGAAGCACGCAAGAACAAGAAATAATAACAAATATAAACAGTTACCAAAATGGGACTATTTAATTTTTTCAGAAAAAAGAAACAGGATGTTGAACGCGTTGGCGGCATGGAGGACTTCATGACCCTCATACGCGTATATTACCAGTCAGTGCTCGCCGGCAGCCTCGGCATAACAAACATAAACATGCTGCCCGACCTGGCAACATTCAAGCGCACGCTTAAAGTGCCCACACAGAACAACAAGCTGGGCGTTGCAGAGCGCGGACGCTGCAAAAAAATGATTGAAGAGCTCTACAGCATGGACGAGAGCTTCTTCAAGGAGATTGACGCATCAATCAAGAAGAACTGCAAGAAAGTGCAGGACGTACAGCCATTCCTCTTTGCCTTCCAGGGTTTCAACAACGACCTTATGATGCTTGTAGGCAACCTTATGAAATGGAAATTCCGTGTACCGGGTTTCATGCACAAGATGCTCCACGGCATGACAGAGAAAATCATTGACGACATTCTAAAGAAGGACAAGTGGAAGGACGAGGCCACATTCCGCACCGTATACTCTGTGCGCCAGTACAAGGAGAAACTCGGCTATTCACAAGCATGGATGACCGAATATGTGTACAAGATTATAACACTTGCAAAAAAAGAGCCGCGTCCACAGGCTGAAGACATGGACAAGAAATAATCATAATGAGGGGGGCAGGCTTTTACAGCAAGCCCCCTTTTATCATGCTAAGAAGCTGATTGAATTCCTAAATAAATATTTTTCCATAGAAGCCGCATTGTTTGTTTCGCCATTTTTTATTTCAAAAATGCCCACCGAAAAGCACCCCCTCAAGCCCTTCCTGCCAAAAAATGCAAGAATCCTCATGCTCGGCAGTTTCCCGCCGCCAAAGGCGCGCTGGTCTATGGAGTTCTTCTACCCCAACTGGATTAACGACATGTGGAGAATTTTAGGGCATATTTTCTACTGCGACAAGCACCATTTTGAGGTAAAGGGAGAAAAAAGATTCAACAAAGAAGGCATTGTGGAATTCTGCACCGCCGAGGGCATTGCACTCTACGACACCGCATGCGAGGTAATAAGGCTAAAGGAGAATGCATCGGACAAGTTCCTTGAGGTGGTTACGCCAACCAACATAAACGCTTTGCTGGCGGCACTCCCCCACTGTACAGCCATTGTAACCACCGGGCAGAAGGCCACAGATGTCATTACCGCAACATTCGGCTGCGAAGAGCCGCCGGTTGGCAGTTCAAGCGAAATTATTATCGGCGACAGGAAAATCCGCCTTTGGCGCATGCCGTCAAGCTCGCGCGCCTACCCACTGTCCATTGAGAAAAAGGCAGAATACTACCGCAAATTATTCGGCAAAGAATAAGAAAATGTTTCTAAATTGGCCGAAACAATAGCAAAATCAAATGATTTTACTATTTTTGCCATAACGGACAAAAAACACAGCAACATGAAAAGAATTTTACGCACGATTGCAGCCATAGCGTGGTTTTTATCATTCGTAACCCCTGCATTGGCACAGGAGAAAGCCGGAGCAACTGCAGAAGAGTACGGCAACATTGTAGTGTATCTCGAAACAGCCGCATGGGGACAGAGCAGCCCCTACAACAAGTTCTGCTTTACCAGCAACGGAGCACAGGCCATAACAGGCTGTGTACCCACCGCATACGCAATACTTATGCACTACCACAAATGGCCGGTTAGTGCAAACGAAGTAAAGGTATATCACTCAGGAACCGGCGAAAGCATGCTGTTGGGAGAAAAATATGAGTGGGAGAACATGCTTTACAACTACAATGGATCTTACAACGACACACAGGCCAATGCTGTAGCATCGCTTATGCGCGACCTTGGCTGGGCATACGGCGTTGAATACGGCACAAGCAACACAGCCTCTGGCGCCGGCGGCGAGGGAGCAGCCAAGTTGATGGATGTATTCAAGTATAAGAGCAACTCACCTAATGTACAGAGCGCACAGTACGGCACAGTGAGAGATGTGCTTGCCAACGACAAACTGTGGATTGAATACATTAAGCAAAGCCTTGATGCCGGATGCCCCATTCCATACTCCTCAACAACAAAAAGCGGCGGCCGCCACATTTTCATACTTGACGGCTACACAGACAAGGACTATTTTCACTTCAACTGGGGATGGAATGGATATGGAAACGGCTGGTTCAAACTTGACGACATGACACCCGATGCAAGCAGCGACTACTCAAAATCGCACAGGGCCTATTTTATGCTGTCGCCCGACAAGGCTTTCCACACTGTTTCTGCAAGCACCGGCAACAGCGGAGCCGGAACAGCCTCTGTAAATGGAGAAACAAGCGTAACCGTGGCAGAGGGCACAACAGTTACACTCCAAGCAACGGCTAATGAGGGCTTCACATTCGCAAAATGGACATTGAATGGCAAAACAATAAGCACCAGCAGCCTATGCACAGTTACAGTCACCGGCCCGGCAGAATATATTGCACACTTTGAAGAGGAGAGCGGAGAAACAGTTATAACAGAGGTAACAATATGCATTGAGGCCACAGAAGGAGGAACTGCTACCGTAAATGGAAAAAGCAAAATAACAGTTGCGTCAGGTTCGCAAATAATCCTTGAGGCAACACCCTATGAAGGCTACACGTTCGATGAATGGAGAGTGGGAGCTGAGACAATAAGCACCAACACCTCTTTCACCACCACTGCGCAAGGAGACAGAACATACTCGGCAATATTCTCAAAGAACAACAACGAGCTTGTGACAATTGAGGTAAAGGGAAGCGGAGGATACTTTTATGTGGGCAGTGGCAACGACAGAAAGCTGCAAGTAGAAAAAGGCAGCACAATATCCATTCGCGCGGCAGCGCTCGAAGGTTCAGGCAGGAAGTTTGCCTATTGGTCAACCGGAAACACCGTCTCAAGCGGCAGAGGAGTCATTCTGACAAACAAAAACCCCTATGAATTCATTGCAAAGGAGAATGCCACCTTTTACGTTAATTTCGTTGCCGAAGAGACTGACCTGAACGTAACAATTGAGGCAAATGCGACAGAAGGCGGCTGCGCCACCGTATACGGCGAAAAGAAACAGATAATTGCACTCGGCAGTGATGTGCTGTTTGAAGCCACCGCCGAAAGCGGATACCGATTCGTATGCTGGAGCAAAGGCGATGAGGTCATAAGCACCGAACCATTCTACACAACCGTTGCAAGAGAAGCCATGAGCCTCACAGCAAATTTTGAAAAACAGATACCAACAAGCATTAGCGCAGCCAGCGCCGGGAATCATTCCGTCAATGATGCAAAATACGACCTCTCCGGCCGCAAAATTGAAAAAATCACTAAGCCAGGAGTGTATATTATTGGCAGCAAGACCGTCATAGTGCAATAAAAAAACACACCGCCTGCTTGCACAGCAACAATACGCACGCAACAAGCAGGCGGCACTGTGCTGCAAAGTATCATGCTAAACAGAAAAAAGAGAAAAAAAATAACAATTCCTTCACATTCTACAAATTTTCTCATATATTTGTAAAATGATTGTTGTATTATGACAGAGAATGACAGAATAGCAATTGAAACCTTTGAAGAGAAGCTCCACCGTCTTGTATATGAATACAAGCAGAACAAGGAGCAGCTTAAGGAACTGTCATCGCTGCTGCAGGAGAAAGAAAATGCGCTGCAGGAAATGAGAATGCGCTATTCGGCACTTGAAAGCAGCTACAACAACCTAAAACAGGCCAAGGTAATTTCACTGAGTTCAGAGTCGGCAGACGAGGCCAAAGAGAAAATATCAAGGCTGGTGCGTGAAATCGACCGTTGCATCGAGTCGCTAAAGAAATGACGTATAATCAGGAGAGGCTTTGCACATGGAAGATAGGAAACTGGGAATAAACCTTATAATAGACGGAATATCGTACCCGCTCAACGTAACAAGGAGCGAAGAGCCCTACTACAGAAAGGCGGCACAGGTTGTAAACGATAAACTGTCAATATATAAAGACCCTTATGCGGGCGAAGGCGATGTAAGAGTAGTCACAATGGCGGCGCTCGACATTGCATTTGACCTCATAAAGCAGAACGATGAGATTGGTTCGGCCGAAGTTATGCACAAGGTCAACGAACTCACACGCCTGATTGACAAAACACTGAAGGAACAGAAGTAAGCTTCCCTTCACACGGCAGTTTCACGCATTGCAGCATTCACAAGACCAGACACACGCAACACAGCGTGCGTCAAGAATGCAGCGGTGCGTTTTATTATATATTTAATTTAAATTTTTATGGAAATTACATTATTAGTTGCAGGGTTGGCAGCGGGAGCAATAATAGGTGCCGTGAGCCAATATTTAATAAACAAATTCGGCCTTAAGGCAAAGCATCAGCGCATAATTGACGATGCGCACAAGGAAGCCGAGGTCATCAAGAAGAACAAGCTGCTTGAGGTAAAGGAGAAGTTCCTTAACAAGAAGGCAGAGCTTGAGAAAGAGATTTCGCAGCGCAACAACAAGATTCAGCAGGCCGAGCACCAGCTGAAACAGCGCGAGGTGCAGTTCAACCAGCGCAACGAGGACCTTCAGCGCCGCAAGAGCGAGCTTGACACATTCAAGGACAATCTTGAAGCGCAAAAGGGAGTGCTTGAGCGCAAGCAGGAGGAGATAGACAAGCTCCATGCACAGGAACTGGAAAAGCTTGAGTCAATAAGCGGCCTTTCGGCCGAAGAGGCAAAGGAGAGGCTTGTCGAGTCGCTGAAAGAGGAGGCTAAAAGCGAGGCTGCATCGTACATAAACGACATTATTGACGATGCCAAAATGACAGCCAGCAAGGAGGCAAAGAAGATTGTGATTCAGACAATACAGCGTGTTGCCACCGAAACAGCCATAGAGAACTCGGTTACAGTGTTCCACATTGACAATGACGAAATGAAGGGCCGCATCATTGGCCGCGAGGGACGCAACATTCGCGCTCTTGAGGCGGCAACCGGCGTTGAGATTGTAGTTGACGACACCCCCGAAGCAATTGTCCTCAGCGCCTTCGACCCTGTTCGCCGCGAAATAGCACGCCTTGCACTGCACCAGCTCGTTGCCGACGGACGCATACACCCCGCACGCATTGAGGAGGTTGTGGCAAAGGTAAAGAAGCAGATTGAAGAGGAGATTATTGAAACCGGCAAGCGCACTACCATTGACCTTGGAATCCATGGCATGCACCCCGAACTCATACGCATCATAGGCAAGATGAAATACCGTTCATCATACGGCCAGAACCTGCTGCAGCACGCACGCGAAACAGCAAACCTTTGCGCTGTGATGGCCGCTGAGCTTGGCCTTAACCCCAAGAAGGCAAAGCGTGCCGGACTGCTTCACGACATTGGAAAGGTGCCCGACGAGGAGACCGAATTGCCACATGCAGAGTATGGCATGAAGATTGCCGAGAAGTACAAGGAGAAACCCGATATATGCAATGCCATAGGAGCTCACCACGACGAGATTGAGATGACAAGCCTCATTGCTCCAATTGTACAGGTTTGCGATGCCATTTCAGGCGCACGTCCGGGCGCACGCCGTGAAATTGTAGAGGCATACATCAAGCGCCTGCACGACCTTGAACAGCTGGCAATGTCGTACCCCGGCGTAACAAAGACCTACGCAATCCAGGCCGGCCGCGAGCTGCGCGTGATTGTGGGCGCTGACAAGATTGACGACAAGCAGACCGAACAGCTTTCAGGCGAGATTGCAAAAAAGATTCAGGACGAGATGACCTACCCCGGACAGGTAAAAATCACCGTTATACGAGAGACCCGCGCAATCAATTACGCACGATAAGAACATTATTGCAGTGAGGGCGGCCTTAAGGCCGCCCTCACATGCTGAAGATGAACAAAAAATTCCTTATTCCGCAAGATGCTCCATGAGCACCTTCACACCAATTGCAATAAGCACAAGACCGCCCCACAGTTCGGCGCGCAGCCGTTCGGCAAAGGCTCTTCCAAAGCGCACCCCAATCCACAGTCCAAGCGCTGTCATCAATGACGATACAGCGCCAATTGCCGCCAAAGGATAGAGAAGCGGCACAAGCGAAGAGTAACCCATGCAGGAGAATGAAATTCCAACAGCAAGGGCATCAATGCTTGTTGCAACGGCCAAGGTTACAATCACCTTCATGCGGCGGGGATTAAAGCTCTTCTTCTCCTCCTCCTTGAACGAATCCATAATCATGCGCACACCAAGGAAGGCAAGGATTCCGAATGCAATCCAATGGTCAATGCTCTCAATTAAATCCCTGAACAGTTCGGTGCCAAGCCATCCGAGCAATGGGTTGAGAGCCTGAAACAGGCCGAAGAGCAACACCATGACAAGCATCTGCCGGGGCATAAACCTCTTGAATATTATGCCGCTCGCCATAGATACCGCAAAGCAGTCCATTGCCAGCGCCAGCGCCATGAGCCAAACTTCAATGTGTGTCATATACTACATGAATATTATTGGTGCAAAGGTATTACATTTAGCGCAAAGGAATAAGAAACCGGCACAAAAATAAACGGTCACAGAACATATAAAAGCATAAAAAAGACAAAAGCTGTTGCAGGAACGGAAAAAAGAGACTAACTTCGCGCCCGAAATATACCGGGGCTATCTGGATTTGACAGCGGGTAGAAAAGGTATGTAAGCACGCAGTGCCTCGTTGGTTTGCACTATAATCTGAGCCCGCAAAAATTTATCTGGCAACAATAACTACGCTCTTGCTGCTTAATCGAAGTACAGTAGATTAGCTTAATCCCGGCACAAGGTGCTGGGACAGGACATCACCCGGACGCTGTTGTTCCGAAGCAATCCGATACGGTGGTGCAGGCAAATCGGGACTAACCATTGCAGGCCTCGATGCAATGGCGACATTCAAGAGGATAAGGCGCAGGTTGGCGGTCGCGGTCTTGCCTGTGCTCGAAAACCCTACCGATGACTAAGCGTGTAGAAAGCATATGGTTTCCCTGTTTGGACGAGGGTTCGACTCCCTCTAGCTCCACATTAGAAATGGGCGGTTATCGCTTATACCTTCCGCAACACTGAGACTGGCTGTAAAATGCCAGTCTCTTTTTTGTTTGCGGCATTCAAAAAAGGCACTAAAAATATAAATTTTGTACATATTGCGCAGTGATGGTCATTTTTTCTTTGTCCATACGCGCTTTTTGACTAAATTTGCAGCGTCGTTAACAAATAAAACGCCTGACATTTGAACAGCAATAACACTATGAATAACATTTACCTTAAAAAGATACCCCAGCAGGGATTTGCAACAATACAGTCATCATTGCAGCAATTTGTGCAGCATGTGTACCAAATGCAGCACACATCAATCTTCTACTGCCAGAGCGGCGAAGCGCTCTTTACCATTGACGGCCACAAGTACCGCTTTACGCCCGGACAGCTGATTATATGCCCCATGGGTTCAAGCATCCTGCTGCTCGACATTACCAGCGACTTTTCGGCACGCCTTCTTGGCCTCTCAAAGCATGTTTGGCTGGCAGCCCGCAGTTCAATGAGCATTGAGACGATACAGGGCATAGAGAGCCGCACGCACCAGGGCTGCAACAGCGAGAACGAAAAGCTTTTCATAAACAACATATTCAAGCAGGTTGACATAATGTGCGCCGAGATTGAGGCTGAGGAGAATGCAGAGTTCTGCCAGCAGAACATTATACTGCTTGTAAACTCCCTGCTGCTCTACATAAAGCACATAAGCAAGGATAACGGCCCAGCATCAAAGGAGCTTGTAACGGAGAGCAAGGACAAGATTTTCTACGATTTCCGCACCCTGCTGACACAAAGATTCCGCGAAGAGCGTTCGGTGCAGTACTATGCCGACATGCTGAGAATCTCCACACGCCACCTCAATGCCGTATGCCAGAGGGCAAGCGGACAGAATGCAAAGGAGATTATCGACCACCATACAATAATTGAGCTGCAGGTTGCACTAATGTACACTCACAAGAGTTTTCAGGAACTTGTAAACGAATTCCGCTTCCCCGACCAGAGCTATCTGAACCGGTACTTCAAACGCCACACAGGCTACTCGCTTTCAGAGTTCCGCTGCAAGGGAGTGATGGTAGACTAACACAAACCGCCGCGGCAGCTGCCGCGGCGGTTTGTGTTAGTCTATCTTTGCGTATTATGCCTCTACCTTGAACGTAGGCACAGGAGCATGGCCGTTGCGCTCAGGCAGACGTATTTCGCCAAACTGCGCCTCATATTTCATCAGGTTATCGTTCAGTGCCATTGCAAGACGCTTTGCATGTTCAGGGGTCATTACAATGCGCGACTTCACTTGCGCCTTTGCAACTCCGGGCATCATGCGCACGAAGTCAAATACAAACTCCGATGTTGAATGCGCAATAATGGCAAGGTTTGCGTAAATGCCCTCGGCAACATCTTCCTTCAGTTCAATCTGGAACTGGTTATCCTTTTTCATTTCCATAGCATTTGTTATTAAACGGTTACTTAAAACAGCGGAGTTCCGGCAGGCGAGAATGCCACAAGGTTAATCTCAAACACCAATGCCGAGTATGCCGGTATTCCCGAATACTTGTTTGAGCCGTAGGCCAAATTAGAGGGTATATATACTCTCCAAATGTCGCCGCTGCTCTTGGTCTTTCCTGCTACCATGCGCTGCACTGCTGTACTAAAGCCGTTTACAGTGCCCGAAAGCACCATCTTCGCAGGCACGTCAAACAATGGGTTCAGTTCCTCACCGCTGTATGAGGCATCGAACAGATAGCCCTTACTATATGAATTTGAGGGTATCAGACGGCCGCTGTAGTTAACTGCAACGGAATCGGTATATGCCGGATGCCCTACTCCATCGCCGGCCTGAAGCACCTGACAGTACACATAGTACTCGTTGCCCCACTCACGGTTCTCATCAAGACCGGTAGCAGGGAACACTTTCCACGAACCATCGGCATTGGCACGCGCCACCTCGGCTATAGAGTCAATGTACATGGTGTTGCGCACCTGCCAGTTATCAAACTCGCCGGGCTCCTCAGTCTCATCGCACGATACAAATGCAAAGAGCATGAGCGAAAGCAGTGATAGCAGTTTTATCTTTTTCATACCTTTATGAAAGCTTCTTCAACAATGATGTAATGCTTACATTATCCTGGATAATGCCACGGAGGTCGGCAATTGCAACACGGCGCTGCTCCATTGTGTCGCGCTCGCGCAGTGTAACCATGCCATCCTCAAGTGTCTGGTGGTCAATTGTAACACAATAGGGAGTACCAATGGCATCCATGCGGCGGTAGCGCTTGCCAATAGAGTCCTTCTCCTCATAGTAACAGTTGAAGTTGAACTTGAGTTCATTCATTATCTCGCGCGCCTTTTCGGGCAGGCCGTCCTTCTTTACAAGCGGAAGCACTGCGAGCTTAACAGGAGCAAGCGCAGCCGGCAGACGGAGCACAACGCGTGTCTCTCCGTTCTCAAGCTTCTCCTCGCAGTACGAAGCGCACATTATGCTGAGGAACATGCGGTCGACACCGATAGAGGTCTCAATAACATACGGTGTGTAGCTCTCGTTTGTCTCAGGGTCGAAATACTTGATGTTCTTGCCCGAGAACTTCTCGTGCTGGCCAAGGTCAAAGTTTGTGCGTGAGTGTATGCCCTCAACCTCCTTGAAGCCGAATGGCATGCGGAACTCAATGTCTGTTGCTGCGTTGGCGTAGTGCGCAAGCTTATCATGGTCGTGGAAACGGTAAGCCTCATCGCCAAAGCCGAGCGCCTTGTGCCAAGCCAAACGTGTCTCCTTCCACTTGTTGAACCACTCAAGCTCGCTGCCGGGGCGTACGAAGAACTGCATCTCCATCTGCTCAAACTCCCTCATGCGGAAGATGAACTGGCGTGCGACAATCTCGTTGCGGAAAGCCTTGCCAATCTGCGCAATGCCGAAGGGGACACGCATGCGGCCGGTCTTCTGCACATTAAGGTAGTTCACGAAAATGCCCTGGGCTGTTTCGGGGCGAAGATAAACCTTCATTGCGCCATCGGCTGTTGAACCCATCTCTGTAGAGAACATAAGGTTAAACTGGCGCACCTCTGTCCAGTTGCGTGTACCTGAAATTGGGCATGCAATCTCCTCGTCTATGATAATCTGACGCAGTTCCTCAAGGTCCATGGCATTGAGCGCCTTTGCAAAACGCTCCTGCAGGGCATCGCGCTTAGCCTTTTCGGCAAGCACCTTGGGGTTAGTCTCCATGAAGAGCTCGCGGTTGAAGGATTCGCCAAAACGCTTGGCAGCCTTTGCCGCCTCCTTCTCCATCTTCTCCTCGTACTTTGCAATCTGCTCCTCAATGAGCACATCGGCACGATAGCGCTTCTTTGAATCGCGGTTGTCAATGAGCGGGTCATTAAAAGCATCAACATGTCCCGAAGCCTTCCAGATTGTGGGATGCATGAATATAGCCGAATCAATGCCCACAATATTGTCGTTCAGCAGAACCATGCTCTGCCACCAATATGTCTTGATATTGTTCTTGAGCTCAACGCCCATCTGTCCGTAATCATACACCGCTCCCAATCCGTCATAAATATCACTTGAAGGGAACACGAAACCATACTCCTTGCAATGCGCAACTACTTTCTTGAAAACATCTTCCTGAGCCATAATCTGTATCTGTTATATTATATTTATTTCTAATTTTGGGTTAAAGCCCTGCAATTATTGCAGCGGCCTTGGCATGCGTAAATTTTATATTTTGCCATGTCATTCCGAACGTATGTGAGGAATCCCGCAAACTATTGGGAAAGAGACACTTCACCGCGTTCAGTATGACAAAATCCTAGTTTTGTTTTAAAACTAAGGACTTCTGTACATCAGTGGCTTATTTTATATTACAAATAATTCGCAAATATAATGCATTTTTTTGATAACAGCCCTGCCTTTTATCTGTTTTCAGGCAAAATGATTCGCACATTCTTGAAAAACTGACAGTTTCTAAAAGAGTGCCACTCCGTCAACACGCTCCACTGAAGCGCCATTCAGGCACGCGGGTTCGCTTAATGCATATCTTTTGCCGGTGACATATAAAACCGGTGGCGCATAGCCTTAATAAAGGAGCGCCACCGGCAAAACGCAAAATTAGAGGTTTCTTAGTCTACATAACCGTTTCTTATAAATTCGGCAACCTTTCCCACATACTTCTTGGCAGACTCAGTCTCCTTGGCAGCAGCATCAAGCGCCCTCTCACGCGCTTTTATTGAAGCGGCTTTACTGAGAGTGCATATTGTCTGAATCTGGAACGTGCCATCGCCGTTTTCCTTGTACATGCTGAACGACTCAACCAGTTCGCCCTTAATTTCCTTTTCGGCATATTTCTCATAAGCAGCAAAGAACCTTTCAAATTCTTCAATATCACCGGCAGCAAGTTCAGAAACTATTTTTGACTTCATACTGCCTTCCTGGTGCAGATAGGACGCTAAGGCATCGTTAAAAGCAGCCTGTCGGCCTGCTCCTTTAAATTTTGTTTTTGTAACATATCCTGTAATCTCCTGGCCGTCAGCGCCCATGGCTGCAAGCTTCTCATAGTGTGAAAGAAGCAGCACTTCAATAGTACGGCTGCCGCCCAGCAGTTTCCAGCCATCTTTCTTCAACTCCTTTACCTTAGCCTTATACTCTTTCTTAAGCTCCTTTCCAAGAGCATCACTGTTCTGCGCTCCTGCGTAGGAAACTGCCATGCATGCAGCAATCAAAAAAACAACAAACTTTTTCATAGCAATCAATTTTCAGTGTTAATTATTTTCCGTTCTTTTGCCTGTTTAGGCTGTTTTTTGCAAAAGTAACCCTTTATTTCATTTTCTCTTAGAATTTAAACAGATTTTTACAGGAAGAATGTAATTCCTGTACCAAATGTAAAATAATCAAATTCTGTACTTGCTTTCATATATAAATTCCAGTCAAAATGTCTGCCACATGTTCCCATCTGGAAAATCACATCTGTGGCAGGCGCCATCAGCACATTCTCATGGTCGCCACCGTCATCACATGTGAAACGCTCCTGGTATTCATACTCTAAAATATGGCCGAATTCGTATCCCGCACCTATATAAACTGCAACGTCATCACCTCTTCGCATATTCCAATTAAGCACAATTGGATAGACCACCTGCTGAATATTTGTGTCATTATATGATGTGTACCAGTACTTGGCGCCACCTACGAGATTAAATATAGTCTCCGTGTTGCCAATTCTTATCAAAGCGCCTGCGCCTGCACCCAAAATGCCAACCTCACATTCATCAATTGTCACAAAGCCATATTCCGCCGATGCTGTAAGTCCCAAATTGAACCAGTCCCATATTCCCCAGTCTGGTATATTCCTGAAGAATCTCTTAAATCTGTTTCCACGATAGGCAAGGGAGAAATCCGCTTTAACCTCTTTGTCGTCTATGATGTTAAATTCGCGCGTCTGGCTTCGGTAACCCTTGCTCGACACCTCCACCTTGTATTTTCCTAAAGGAAGATTTTCTATTGTGCGGGGAGTTTTTCCGTATGATTTTCCATTAAGTTCAATTTCGGCATAAGAGGGAGAGGATGTAATATTCAGAGAGCCCTTAATAGGACTTAGCGCCACAAAAACCTTTTCAGTATCGTTACCGCTTACAACAACCTCACTTGTATTGCTCTTATATCCTTTTTTGGAAAGCTTTATATTATACCTTCCTACAGGAATCCTTTCCAATATGGCAGGAGAGTATCCGTACGATTTGCCGCCAATCTCAATATTTGCGCCAGGCGGGTCGGACATTACCTGTATAGCACCCTCCTTAGGCTTTTCCTCAAGCAGCACATCAAGTTCAAAGAACTCGCCCTCCTTAATCTCCACCTTATGATTGCTGCTCTTGTAACCGCTTTTAGAGACAACAACATCATGAGCGCCTATAATAAGATTATCTATAACATTAGGCGTTTCGCCATAACTCTTGCCGTCTACAGTTATCTGCGCATCAAGAGGGTTTGAATTAACTGAAAGAGAGCCTGTTATTGGAGTTGGGCTTTTCAGTTCCACAACCATATCCTTGCCATCTTCCACAATAATTGTTTCATGACTGCTCTTGTGGGCCACCCTTCTGCATTCAACGCTGTATGAGCCCTTCTTGAGTTTTCCGCTCCATGAGCTCCTGCCAAGCAGAACACCATCTAAGTATATATCAGTTTCAGCAGCCGACTTAAGCTCTATGTATGCTGAGTTCGGACGCAAGGTGACGCTTTCCTCGTGCACCTTTTTGCTGCCGTCGAGCACAATGCGCCCTTCGCTCGTGTGCCAGTATTCCGACTTCACCTTATACACATATGTGCCAAGAGGCAGCAATTTTGCAACAGAGCCATTAGCATCGGCATAGCCAAACACGCCTTCTTCACTGTCATCGTTCACATTGTAATACATTACAACCGCTTTTGCATCGGCTGGGGAGACATTGAACCTGAGCATCTGTTTAAGCACCTTCATAGGTTCAACCGAGAGTTTCATTTCGTAAGCCCGGCCCTGCTGTATTGTGGTGTTGAGCTCATAGTGATTTATGCTATGATAGCCATCGCGGCTGATATTTACATACATGGCGTTGCGGCCCACATATACCCATAGCTCGCCATCCTTAACCTCCACCACATGAGGGATATGCTCAAAGTTGAAGTGATAGGCCGACAAATCGTCATCGGGACTGCTTGACGTTACCTTTATTATAGCATAGGGACGTCCGTCGGCATCGAGTTTCTCATGTGTCTTGGGAGTTAAATCCAAAGGATTCTCCCTGAAACTCGCTATATGGAACTTGGACTTTTGCTGCGCAAACGCCGGCATCGCCGGCAACAGCAGCAGTAATAAGAATAATACTTTGATGTGTTTCATTATGTTTGGCGTTTGTTTTAGTCGTTTTAAGAAACGTTATTCAGCAGCATCTGAGACAGGGCGCACGCTGCAGCCGTAATAACGGCAGTTCTCGCCATTGTAATAGCTATTACTGTTCAAGTAAAGGCCGTACGAATTGGCGAGATCATCCTTGGAAGGCGTAGAACTACAGTAGAAGCCGTAAGAGCCAGCGCTTCTGCGCGATGCGCCAACACACCAGCCGGCAGCCGGGAGGAAGATACTTTGAGCATTCACTTTGCTTGTTACCTTGTAGCCCTTTGTCGCGCCATTGGAGCTCCATTCCCATGTGCAGTTGTCTATGAGTTCCTGAAATTCCACCGCTGTAGGCAGACGCCAGCTGCCGCCCCACTGCTTGCGGGCGGCATCGTACTGAGTGCTTCCACTGATGTCGTCCATTTCCTTGCCGCTGGTAGTGCTTGTACTCTGACTGTAATCGCTTTTGGTTTCTGTTTCGCCCCAAGCATAGTAATCGCCATACTCTTCGGGGGTTCTTGCGCCTACATTATATGCAGCCCATTTCAAACCGCTAGGCAATCCCAAGTCTACATATCTCTGGCCATAGATGTCGTCTAAAACAACATCGGAAAAACCATTGTCATTCGTTCGCAGTGACACATCATTTACAACCAGCGCTCCCATTAAATGTGACTTTGGCACTGAGATTGCAGCAATGCCTTTATCACTAAAAACTGCAGCATAGGCATTTAATGAAGTTGCAGCATCTGCTGTCCAAAAATATCCGTGCTCGTCGTCATTCACAACCACGCCATCTGCTCCCATATATCCCAATGACACTATAGGAAGAACATTAAAGTCACCGCTTACGAGATAGGAACATCCGCCGGAAGAAAAGAAATATCTGTTATTCGACATAAGACGGCAGGCCTCATTTAATGTAGCAATTCTGTGTTCCTTGCCCCATTTCTGATAGAAATAGTCGTATTCGGTAGCCGATATTGAACCTGTTCCAGTATAGCAGCGCCCGCTTTCATAAACCTCGTCTGAACCCCATGCAAGTTCGGCATCATTATATGCATTCCACAGAAGACCGCCATTCATGTATACTCCATACTCCTTAAATGCAAAAGGCCCGGCATATATATCCTTTGCAAAGTACTTTCCGTCATTGAAATCATGCACGCTCCAACCGATATTATTACTGAAAGACGGCACTGAAACCGTTCCGCTAACACCCGGTTCAAGCATTTCCGCAGGGTATCTCTTGTTGAAAATTCTTGTGCTATCCTTATGATTCAATATATCCAATGAGCAAGCATTGGGATTCTCGTAAAAGCCATACACATAAGATGTTGTGTATTTAGAACCCTGCAATGTGTCGGCATTGAGCACCAAGCGGCGCTTGTAGTTCTTGTCAAACTGCCTGCTACGAAGGTCAAAACCTATATAATACATTATTCCGGCCAGTGAGAAATCCGATTTCTCTTCTGAAACGAACCTGACCCTGCCAGTCTTGGGCATCAGGCAGGTCTTTATGGCAACAATATTGTTTGAGAAGTTATATTTTGCAGCAGAATCGGCATACACGGCACTGTGGGCTGTCAGTTCAACCTCGGTACTGCTCTTATGCCTTGCATTTTTAAAATAATACACCTCACAATTACTCATAACACTTTTTGGCAGCGTTCCCGAACAGTTTACACTCCACCCGGCATTTGATGCCGTATATGTTGCCACGCCAAAAACTGTATCATTCTTGTTTGCAAAGCGTATATACAGCCTGTCGCCGTCAGTCCATTCATGTTCATCAGCGGAGCGTGTCTCTCCGCTATAACCCGCCACCTTGCTATCAAGCATCAAGCGGCATGTAACAAAACCACCGTCAGCATCGCCCTGCTGCGGCAAAGCAATATCATCGTCATTTGTACAGGCAACAGCAAGCAACAGCTGCAATATAAAAAGTATTCTAATCTGTTTCATATATAATTGGGCTTTAACTCCTATCCGTTATTTTAAATCGCATACAGGACGCACACTGCAGCCCATGTAACTGACAATCATACTGGCAGAGGGGTAACTATTTCTAACTGGTAAAACGTAAGCATTAGTACAATCTCCATTGGGAGTTGAACTCCAATAATAGCCTTGCGAACCTTTATCGCAGACTTCTGTTCCGCTTTGGTTGCCGGCAGCAGGCAGGAAGATGCTGTTGCCATTCTGGCCGGTAAAAACAATCCCCATTACTCCATTCCAATTAGTCCAGCCCCATTTACAGCAAGTAATGAGTTCCTTGAAGTCATCATAGGCAGGCATGCGCCAGCCATTGCCCCATTCGGCACAAGCGGCATCATACTCGGCATTGCCGCTTATATCGCCGATATTCTTGCCCTGAATTACGCTATTTTCTATTGTATAGCTCTCCTTTACCGTTATCTCGCCCCAGGCATAATAGTTTCCATATTCTTCGGGTTTGCTTGCGCCAACATTGCAAGTTGCCCACAAAGTTCTGCTCGGCAAGCCAAGGTCAACCCATTCATAGCCATTTGCAGTTCCTGTCTGCGTATCCCAATCCTTATCATCACCGTATCCGCCAACACTGATATTCGCATTTTCAGCCAGCTGCAGCACATTAACAGTAACCGTTTTTTCCTCTCCTTCAGGCAGTTCGCCAAGAGAAAGGGTTATTTGAGATGTTCTATCCTCACCTGTCATATTCTCGGACACCACAATGCTGAACGTTGACGCGTCCTCGTTGTGCTGTATTATATACCAATTATCGGAATCGGGTTTAGATATATCGTAAACGCCATCTGCGGTTATAATACAAGTCTCGGAAGTTCCGCCATTGGGGAATATTTCAATTTTGTCGGTACTTGTCATCAATGCGCGGCCGTATTGTGTAGCCATAAACCTTACGCCTTGTGCACAGTTGCTGTTTGTTGTGCTCAATTCAGGTTTTACGACAAAGCATGCTGTACGTGGATTGACTGACGGATTGTATGCCGCAGTAAGAGTGTAGCTGCCGTCACCGTCACATTCTGAAGCAAGCCAGCCATCCACAGTGCCTTCGTATTCTATGCTGTCCTTTGCGCCAACCGTTGTACTTACATTCAAATTTACAGAACCGCCCATGGCCGGCAATTCGCCTGCCGTGGAACTTATTTTAAGGTACTGTCCCTGCTGCACCACCGAAAGCTTCAACAGTTTATCCTCAGAGACAATTGATACAGTTCCGGTGCGGGCATCCTCCGTATCATTTGTCTGAGCTGTAACAATAACCCTCTCGCCGCCGCTTCCCGAATACTGTGACAAGGAGAACCAGTCACCCGATACCATTGCATTCCAACTATGCGGAACGGCAACATCTATTTCCTTTTGCGAACCTTCCCAAAGGAACTCCAGCACTGTTCCGTCAAGTCCCGGTTCAATACCACTCTGAGTAACGGGAATATCCTTGTACACATCCAAATTCTCAATGCCTATGCGCAATGTGGCGCTGCGGGAGTTCAACGAAATGTTTTCACATGCCTTCATTGACAATTCAACAGTCGCCCCCTTGTTTCCCTCAGCAGGCTCAACCGTCAGCCATTCGGGCAAAGAGAGAACCTTCCAGTCACGGTTTGCAGTGATATTTAGTTTCTGCACTTCATTGCCATCGGCCGGGAAATCATGCAAGCTGCCATTGACATCTATATTTATACATTCCTGAGATACAGGAATTGCAAGTTTTTCCACAGTTCCTATCTTAACATACACAAAACCACTGCGGGTATTTGACGAATTGTTTGCAAGAGCTGTTATCATAAGCTGGACATCGCCGCCTTTGCCACTCTCCGGCGTTACTGCAAGCCACGATGGCGATGAAGAGACTGCGCTCCAAGCAACATCGGCCTTTATATCCACTCTTTTTGCTCCGCCGTCAATGCCAAACTTAACTTCGTCAGCACTGCCAGTAACACCGCCTTCACTCTGTGTTATGCTTATTGCAGCAAGAGCTGCAGTTGTACCAGCGCGGCGCAAACTCACCGTTGCAGTGCGGGATTTACCCGTAATATTCTCGCTTGCACCTATCAGCAAAGTTCCACTGTCACTTTTTGACAATGTAACCCACAAAGCATCGCAAACTGCCTCCCACTCAATATTTGATTTAACTGTAACCATGGCCGATGCAGCCTGCGGCATCAAGGAAATTGAGCCTTTGTCTATTTCCAGACAGACTGCTGCGGCAGCCTGAGACACAGTTATATCTCTGCTGTATTCATAGTTCTCAATAGTTGACTCAACTTTCATGAGAGCCACCCTGGCCTCATCAACCTGTTTATTCGCAATTGGCTTTACTTTAATATTCGCATCGCCAATGCCACTGACTGCCGAAAGTGAAATCCAATCGGGAACGCCAGTTATTCTCCAAGAAACATTCTTCGATGAGATGCTCAACGTCTCTGCCCCCTCTCCTGAGGCATCAAATTCAAAAAGGTCCTTATTGACAGCCATGTAATATGGAACATTAGCCAGCCCACCTCCAGCCGGAATTTCGTTCTCAACACAAGAGAGCACACTAACTGCCACGGAGAGCATACAAAATATATATCCTGCCTTCTTCATAACTGATTAGAAAAATACATATAATCCGACACGGGCATTAAAACCGTTGCCCCAGCCTTTAATCTCAGGAGATACTTTTTCAAGTTGCTTGAAAACATCCTGCTTATAAACGGTAAAAGAGTATTCTGGGGTAAAACTGATACCAAAACCATACATCAGGGCACATTCACATCGCAGTCCCAAAGATGCAGTGACAGCATTTGACGAAACCTCATCGCCGCTTACCGACAGCATGCCTGCTCCCAGCTGCGGTGTAAGGCGGCAGCGCGTACCAAGAACTATTCCATAACCAATTTTGCCACCGTATACAAAATTAGCCCTCACTTTATCTTCGGCAGGCAGCATATCAGTTCCTGAATAATTTATATACACCGATTCCTTCTCCGGTGCGTAAAGACAATAAACCTCAACATTGAAATTGTAAGCATAAAAGCCAAAATCCAAAGCAGCGCCCTTAAGCGAGCCAAACTGCCCGGAAGCCCCAATGTAATAGTTTGTGCTATATACATACCGCTCCCCTAGCGGGAATTCAACTTCGGGATTTGAACTGCTCAAATGAACTGTCTTCTCAAAGTCTTGGTAACCACTCATTTGCAATTTTATTTTGTAGTCGCCGCTCGATAGTTCTATTTTGCACGGCGTAGTACCCATCTTTTTGCCATTTATATACAGGTGCGCACCTTTAGGAGCTGAAGATATTGTAACATTCGCCTTGTCGCTCAGCGTTACTTTACATTCGGTTGTTTCATTTTCCCGAATTTCAACAGTAACAATTTCAGTTTTGTAGTTTGGTGTTGAGATTTCAACCTCATGACTGCCAACAAGCAATTTATCTATGTTCTTCGGTGTTGTGCCATACTCCTTGCCATCAACTTTAATTTTAGCGCCGAGCGGCGTTGAGGAGACAGCGAGTACACCATGTATTGGAACAGGGGCGCCTAACTCAATAACACAGTCATTGTTCTCTTCTATTGTTATCGTCTCAACAGCACTCTTATGCCCCATCATTCTGCACTCCACTGAGTATGTGCCGGCATTAAGCGTTCCGGTCCATGTCCCGCTGCCTTTTCTTTCACCATTTATGTATATACCGGCACCGGGAACTGCCTTCAATGTCACATTGGAGAACTTGGGGCGAAGGGATATGTTTTCAACGTGATGGCCGTTAGGCTTGTCAAGGACAAGCAGACCCTCACTATTATAATAGTTATCGGTTACAATTGTATAGCTATATGTACCGAGTTCAAGACTCTTGAAAAGCGAACCGCTTTCATCCGTCTCGCCAAGGCGTTCCAATTGCGAATTCGGTTTTGAACCTTTTACCATTACCATAGCCTTAACTCCTGCAGGCTTTACATTGAACTCCAGCATCTGGCGGAACACTTTCATGGTTTCTACAGACAGTCTCATTTCGTAAGCCCGGCCCGCCTGTATTGTGGTGTTGAGCTCATAGTGATTTATGCTATGATAGCCGTCGCGGCTGATATTTACATACATGGCGTTGCGGCCCACATATACCCATAGCTCGCCATCCTTAACCTCCACCACATGGGGAATATGCTCAAAGCTGAAGTGATAGGCCGAAAGGTCGTCATCGGGGTTGGTTGACGTTACCTTTATTATTGCATAGGGATTACCGTCG
>JAFXAR010000055.1 GCA_017516885.1 Bacteroidaceae bacterium | reverse complement strand
ATTCTTCCACAGCAGAGCCTTGCTTTCCTTTGAACGCTCTACCAATTTGCCGCCAGACCAGCGATGTGTATACAAGCGGGGTATATACTCAACCATCCTCTTCTGAATTTCAGTCTGCAATTGGGCATCGACTGTAAGGTAAATGTTACTCGGTTCAAGGTTATTATCCTTTGCAAACTCCTTGACCTCATCATCGCTTTTGCTGTAAAGGCCGGCCTTAAGGGCATCTTTAAGCACACCATAGTCCCTGCGGGCAACATGCCTGCGCTCATAAAGTTTTCCGGCATCATGGTACTTGTCGGGGCGATATTCCTTGGATACAAGATTAACATATACTTTAATGCTGTCGCCATTTTCATCCAATTTCACATTACCTTCGCTGTCACGCTCATACATTGCATTGTCATATCCCCTTAGCCTGCTCATATATCTGTCCTCGGCCATAAATCCTCTGGAGCTCATAAGGTCGCCCGTGTTGAGGTCGCCCAACATAAAGAACAGATGCTCCCCGAACGGATAGTAGCGTCTTTGGATTTTCGGTATATCAACATCAATGCCAAGATTACGATAAACAGAATCTGCTATCAAGCTATCAAGCATTTCCCTGTCGCTTGTTGCAATCAGCACTCCATTGCGGTCAAATATATCGCCCGATGCCATTTTTTTGGTCACCATGCCTATTCGCGGATTATACTCTATGACCGGTATGCCGCTGATATTATTTACATACACAGGCTTCACAATTACCTCGTCACGCGCAATGCACTGGTAGTAGAAGAATACGCCACCTATAAACAGCGACAAAGCACAGTACGAAAGACTTACAAGCGATACCGGATAAGCATAACGGTTCATCTCCTTTTGCTGCAAGTTGCGCACCTCCTCGTCATCACATACAATAGTGCTGTTATTGCGTGAAATGGACATCACAATGCCAAATGCGGCAATATTGAGAATCATACTTACCTTTCCGTAACTGAGGAAAGGCACTGTCACTCCGGTAAGAGGTATAACACCGGTACTTCCCAATGATATTATAATAAACTGCACAGCGGTAACTATCGCTATTCCAATGCAAAGATAGAAAGCGAACGGATGCGATGAATTGTAGCCCACCACTATTGCCCTGCGCAAGAGGAATGCCAAGAGGAATATGACTACAACTATGCCAACAAATCCCATCTGCTCGCCAACGCTCTCAAGCACCATATCGGTATGGAATGCAGGCACCACATGCGGCGCACCCATTCCAAAGCCCTGGCCTGTAAATCCGCCCGATGCGAGCGCCCACAATCCATGCACCACCTGAGTATTCTCGCCCGGGTTGCCTTTTACATTTGCATCGGGCAATGTGCCCCAAGTATTGGTACACATTTCAGTACGGCTTTCCAAACGCTCCTTAACTGTTTCAACGCCCATTTCGCCTAAGATTTCCGGACCGGCAACAAAAGCGAATATAACAAGATTAAAGAAGAGCGCCGACTCAAATATCTGTTTCCTAACTCCTCCTATAACAAGCCAGATGACAAGCCACAGGAATGCCGACAGCTTTAGATGTTCGCTTCCGAAGTAAAGGAAAAGGGCAAACGATGCCACACCATAGACAAGCATTGCCACATCGCAAGTGAGGATTCTGACAATTTGCTGCTTTTCCGATGCGCCGCCAAGCTCAACCTTAGACTTTATTATGGAGTACATTAAAATGAATGTAAATGTAAGGACAAGCGCCGGTCCCATATCGCCAAGGCCAAGATAAATGACAAGAAGAACGCCAAGACCGGCAAAAACAAATCCCATCATCTTTGCCTTGCTCGCCATCAGATTCCAGTTGCCGTCGGCCGAATACTTTATCAGTTTATTGGCATTTATGCAGAAGAACGATGCCATAAAGAACACAATGAGATATTTGGCAATCTCGCTGGGCTGGAAAAGGATACCGAGATTCAGGTTTACCTTCATTCCGCCCACCTCAGCACCCAGCGGCGTGAACAGCAGCAAGGTAAGGAACAGGGCGGCAAACAGATAGCCCGAGCCCTTAGGAGCTTTGTCAAGAGCCCTTTCTACCTTATCCGACAATTTAGGCATTTGAATAAGGTCGAACAGTAAAAGCAGCAGAGAAGGTATAATGACAAGCAATGCCAAAAGTTTGGCAAGACCGCCCTTCTTTTTGTCTGCGAGCACCTCGGTGAGATACTTTACCTTGCGGCGGTAAGGCTTGAAGAGCCACTTGGCTATTTCAATTGGCAAGTCGAATCCGGTCCTTATACGGCCCTGGTATAGTTTTACAAAATCCACGCGCAACAGCAAGCCCAATACAATTACGCCCACAAACACGCCCCACGCCATATCCTCGCCGAGCAGTTTGTCGGACAGAGGATTGTTTATTGAGAACATTGTAAGCAAGCAGACACCAGTCAATGACATCATTGCCGCATACATCCATGAATCGAGCCTTTTTCTCTTTCCAAGAGATGTCAGGAATACAAGCCACCATGCTCCAAAGAACATTATCATGTACTTCATAAGCTTATTGGAGAACTGCTGCGGAGAGCGCACTGTAACTGACGCATCCTCCTTCATTGCCTTGATTGTGCTTGAATTGAACAGTGTTATAGCATGTTCCTGCTCGGCAAACTTTATTTTAAGCACACCATTATCGGTACACTGGGCAAGCGAGCCGCCAATAGTGCCTTTTGAAGAGCCATATTCATAGTATTCCCTTATAGGCAGCACACTGTATGAGCTGTCAGGACTTAATCCGCGAAAACGGACCTGGCCATTAGCATCGGTCTTGAGGTAATGCTTGGGTTCGGAATGTGACACATACGTTCCACTGTCAAGATGCTGCACCGAAAGACGTACAACAACACCCTCTACAGGTTTCTCCTCCTCCTTGGTAAGAACCGTAACAAGAATTTCGCCACTCATGGAATTGTCGTCAACCACAGACGACTCTGTAATTCCTCCCTTCTTAAACATCACATCATCCTGCCCCAGTATCCCCTTGGAAATCTCCAGGCGGTTCTTTATTCCACTATTGCTAAGAGTGTCAATCAGTCCCTTTTTGCAGAAACTGTCAATTCTTGAGGCGTTTACCATCCACGCACGCTTGTTAAGGTCATAAAGCGCACTCAGTTCGTTGCCGCTGTTCAGTTTCTCAATCAGCTGGCTTGCTATAAATTTAGCATCCTTTGTATTTGACACATAGCCTTGCCCCTTAAGCACGGTAACCAATTTTGCCGAATCGCACCCTTTTGCAAGATTTATTGCAGTTGGAACATCAGCATCATATCGCTGCTGAAGCACATTGAACCGGTCTTCATAGTTCAAATAGAGACGCAGATAGAAAAAACCGAGAATCAGTGAAACGATTAACAGCGGTGTAAACTTTTTCATAGCAATGTTCTTATTAAGAAGTTGTTTTAAATTCTAATTTCAAGAGCGCCTTGTGCCACTAATGCAGTTCAGAACAGCACACAGCACACTCATTATAACATATTTTTGCAAACTTACATAAAATTTTCTATTTTTTGGAAAACTTGGCAATATAAATTGAGGCTGACTAAAAAGTAATTTTTAGCAGCCTCAATTTTGTAGAGATGAATACAGACAGTTACTTGGGAATTTGCATTATCTGACAATACGTTTCATATTTATGGAATCCATAAATTAGCAATCAGTTATTCTTTGCAAAAAATTTGGCGATATAAATTTAAACAGCTTCTAAGAAGCTAACACAATTATAATGGGCTGCATTCTTTACGGAAAAGGCTTCTATCGGAATATGAAACCCCGTTCACGCTCTTTACCCCTGCAATATCCATTATGGAGTACATCAGGCAGTCCGAGACAAATTCATAGCCCACGGCCGATTTAATTCTCTCTTCACAATCAGGGTGCATTTCGCGGAACTTTGCAGTAGTATATATGGCAAAAGGAATTTTCCTTGCCGCCTTCACTGATTCGCCGTCATTCTTCCGCGCATGGCCTATGTAGCTGCTTGAACTCTCAAAGACATCAAGTCCGTGGTCCGACAAATATATGACTACAGCATCGCTCTCTTTAAAGCGCGTCATTATTTCGTGTACCACGCGGTCATTGTAAAGCACCGAATTGTCATACTCGGCAAGCAGTTGCCTGCTCTCTTCGGAAAGTTCCGGATGTGTTGAGGAATAGTCACCAGCCTTAAAACAGGCATAATTCCCAGGATAGCGGCTGCTGAACTGCGGATGCGACCCAAGCATCTGAATAACGTAAAAATTCCTTTCACCACCCTCCTTAATGCACTCGTCAAGCAGTGGCAGCAGGCTCTCGTCGTAAGTAGTCCTATCCATTCCCGCCATTTTATTTCCCACAAAACGCTCCCTGTCACAAAGTTCGGCAAAGAGCCCCACCTCATTGTCGCAGATACCTCTTTTCGAGTGGTTGGAAATCCAGTTTGTCGAGTACCCCGCCTTTGCCATGACCTCAATAAGGGTAAGGCACTTATACCACTCTATGCTGTCGGAATATTCGCTTCTATAGGCCGTCATAAGCGACTTTATTGCAGGGATTGTAGTAGTGGCATAACTCGTTGCGCCACTGTAAACCTTAAGTTCCCCCTCATCGGCAAGCCTGCCAAGGAGCGGATTGGTGCATTTACCGTAACCATAAAGCGAACTGTGCCCACTGGAGAATGATTCGCCTATTACAAGCACCACATCATTGGGAGCACCGCCCTCAATCTCAAGTACCGGATTCTGTCTATGCTCACGCAAATCGGGCAAATCGGCCTTTTCAAGAATCACAAACATATTAAGTTCCGATATTTCATCGTACTTGACAGCTGTTATCACAACAGAAAAAAGCAGATATGCCGCCAACAGAAAACTAACCGCATTGGACAGGCGCTTGAAATGCCCAAGCCTTATGTCGGCAACACGGAAAAGAAAAAGCAAGAATACTGCCGACGCAACAAGAAGCAGAACAGTCCAGGCAGTAACGTAGGTATTCAGATACTCCCTTATTTCATCGGGGTTGGAAGCCCTTATGGCTGCCACCGTATCAACGTGCAGATAGTTAAGTGTCTCGCCATACATGCCGGCGCAATAGACATTCACAGCCAAGAGCGAAAGCGCAACAAACAGCACAGAATATTTATACCCCTCCCTGAAAGCCCTGTACGGCATAAGAGCCGGCATCGCAAGGATATAGCATAGCAGAAAACCGCCGGCAAATTGCAGCAGAGGAAACTCCCCGCGCTCCAAAATGAGGAACAGCGCATCGGGAAGCATGAGCATAATGAATGCTGCGACAAAAAACACCGGATTCCTTGTCACCGGCGCTGCCGCAAGCCGTGCAATAAAAGCTGCTTTATTCTCTTTCTCCTGAAAGCATGTGTTCATAATTTAAGAAACTTCTAAGAAGCGCCATTATTCTAATAACTAAGCCGGACAGGCATCATATTACCTAAGAGAGGGCGACTTTTAAGCCGCCCTCTTGATGCAGGAGATGAATAAAAAGATGCAGTTTAAGGCAAGCGTAACGCAGAAAATTTGCGCGAACTAGTTAAATGCAATGTTACTTTGCTATTTTACAGCGAGTGTTGCCAAATTTCGGGTATCAAATACACTTTTTAGCCATCTTTTCCTTTACTGGCATGAAAATATATTACAAGAGTCTTGCAAAAAGTTCAATTGCCTGATACTCGGGCAAGCCAATCTTATTGAAGAGCGCCGCTGTGCCCTGAGTACGCTCTTCGGCACGCTGCCAGAACTCGCGCGCATCCTCGCCCGGGAAGGGAACAATGTCCTTCTGCGACAGATGGCGGAAAATGGCATGACGCTTGCGGATAAGTTCTTCGGGACTGAGGGGCACTGCCATGTCGGCTACAGCCAAATCCCACTCCTGCCATGCACCGCGGTAGAGCCAAATGTGGCACTCCTTTGCCCAAGGTTCATCCTTAACCTCCTCAAATGCACGCAGCACAGCCTCAATGCATACGCGGTGAGTGCCATGAGGGTCGGTAAGGTCGCCGGCAGCATATATCTGATGCGGCTTTACCTCGCGCATCAGTTTCTTTACAATTTCAATGTCATCATCGCTCAGCTGGCCCTTCTTAATACCGCCGGTCTCATAGAATGGCAGATTGAGGAAGTGAGCGTTTGTGCGGTCGTCAAGACCTATTGAACGGCAGGCTGCACGCGCCTCGGCACGGCGAATTGCGCCCTTCAGGTCAAGCAGCTTGCGAGGTTCAGGCTCGCCCACCTTCTTGTTTGCTATTATTTCACGGATTTCCTCAAAGGCATCGCCAAAGCCCATCTCCTTGGCTGTATCAATATTCTGCAGCACAACATCGTCATAAACGGCAACATTGCCCGATGTCTGGTAAGCAACATGAACATCGTGACCCTGCTCAATAAGACGGTTGAATGTACCGCCCATTGAGATAACGTCATCATCGGGGTGCGGAGAGAACACAATCACTCTCTTGGGGAATGGCGATGACGGAACAGGGCGTGTAGAATCGTCGGCATTGGGCTTGCCGCCGGGCCAGCCCGAAATAATGTGCTGAATTTCATTGAACACGCGAATGTTTATCTTGTCGTATGAATCGACACGCTCAAGCAAGTCGGACAGCGAGTTCTTTATGTAATCCTGACGAGTAAGCTTTAGAATTGGCTTGTCGACAACCTGGCAGAGCCAAATGACAGCCTTGCGTATGAGCTTGTCACTCCACTCCTGGGGAGGCGCTACAAGCCAAGGCTCTTTCACGCGGGTGAGCTCCTGCGCTGCAGCCTCGTCAATGATTACCTGCACATCGTTATGATTCTGCAATGTTGTTGCCGGGAATTCATCGGTAACTTCGCCCTCGATGAGGTCGCGCGCAATGCTTGCCTTCTCCTCGCCCCACATCATGAGCACAACCTTCTTTGCGCTCATAATTGTCGCAAGTCCCATTGTGATTGCCATCTTGGGCACTTCGTTAGGATTAGAGAAGAACTTGTCCTGGTTCTTGCGGGTATTATAGCTTAGCTGCACAAGACGTGTAGTAGAATGCAGGTAACTGCCCGGTTCGTTGAAGCCTATCTGTCCGAGTTCTCCAACACCCATAATCATGAGGTCAATGTTGCCATTGACTTTCTTCTCATACAGCTTGCAGTAACTGTTCACATCCTCCTTCTTTACCGTTCCGTCGGGGAAGTGCACATTTGCCGGATTTATATCGGTATACTTCAGGAAATCCTCATTAACCCTGTGGTTGCGGCTCTGGGGAGACTCAGGCGCCATGGGATAGAACTCGTCAAGGCTGTACACCTCGACATTGGCAAAGCTAACCTCGCCGGCCTGATGGCGCTTGACAAGTTCGGCATAAAGGCCGAGCGGAGTGCGGCCTGTTGAGAGGCCGAGCGCAAAAGGCTTGTCGCCCTTGTGCGACTTTATCGCGTTTATTACAATGTCGGCAGCAGCTGCCACACCCTCCTTCTCTGAGGAGCTGATTCTTGTAGGCACCTTTTCAAAATTGCAGATGCTCTCAATTGAAGCAAGTATCGGCATTTCGCCAATCTTTGGAAGTACAAAATTTGGATTCATAATTTTTTTTGGTTTAGTTATCTGTTGTTTAGCTATATTTTCCGGAACATGATGCCCGATGCCGGTTCGCCTTTCTCAATGAGGGTTTTCATGTATCTCATATAAGGGTCGGTGTGACGGAAGAACATCTTGTATCCTTCACATAAAACATTCATATATGGCTCTCCGTTCTTTGCGTAGCCGAAACGGTGCTTCGGACATTCGCCATGACAGAGAAAATAGTAATTGCAGCGCTTGCACTCCATTGGCAGAGCCTCGCGCTTGTCGCGCCCGAAGGTCTGCTGCTCATTGCTGTTGTACATCACTGCAAGCTCGCTCTCCCTAATGTTTCCCAAGCGGTATTCAGGGTAGACAAAGTGGTCGCATGAATATACATCGCCGTTGTGCTCCACCACAAGCCCGTCGCCGCACACCTCGCCAAAAGCGCACAGTGACGGCGGAACGCCGCACCAGTTGGCGAGGGTGACATCGAACAGCTGCACAAAACAGCGGCCTACATCAAAGCGCACCCACTCGTCAAAAACATCGCACATGAACTGTCCGTATCCCTTTGCCGACACTGACCATGGAGCTTCCACCGCATCCTCCTCGTCGGGAGAGACTATCAGCGGGCGCTTGCCGGGCCTTTGGCGCACATATTCCACTACGGGAAGGAACTGCATATAGCGGTTGAGCGAGCGCAAGAACTTATAGACCTCAGTGCCGCGCCCTTCACTGCGGGCATTTACTGTGGAGAGAAGATTAAATTCCACTCCCATGCGCGTCATCAGCTCTACGCTCTTCATAACCCTTGCAAAGGTTGGCGCTCCGCCGCAGTCGCGGCGGAAGGAGTCATGAATATCCTCAGGGCCGTCAAGCGACAGGCCTATAAGAAAATTGTTATCCTTGAAAAAGCTGCACCACTCCTCATTTACAAGTATTCCGTTTGTCTGCAAAGTGTTCTCAATCACCTTGCCGCCGGCATACTTTCGCTGCAGTTTCATTGCCTTGCGGTAGAACGGCAAGCCCGCCATCAGCGGTTCGCCGCCATGCCAGCAAAAGCTGATATTCTGCTGCGATGCGCCCTCAATATATTGCCTGATGTATGTTTCAAGCAGTTCGTCGCTCATGCGCGGCATTGCACCGCCGTAAATTTCGCTTTTGTCGCGGTAATAGCAATAATGACAGTCAAGATTGCACGCCGAACCGACAGGCTTTATCATTGTGCCGAATGCCGGCGGGCGCTTCATCTTGGCAACATCGCCAAGGTGCAGATTATGTCTCTTATTGCTTTTCATTTATAAATTTCTCCTCGCCGTACTGTTTCTGCAGGTTAACAAGCATTGCCTTCAAAGTGTTTGTAAGTTCCTCTGTACCCGGAGTGCCGTAGATATTGTTCAGTTCGTTCTTGTCATTCCTTAAATCATAGAGTTCCCACACATTGTCATCGTAGAAGTGTATGAGCTTGTACCATTCGGTGCGTATTCCCAAATGACGCTTTACGGCATGCTCGTCAGGATACTCGTAATAGTGGTAATATATGCCTTCGCGGCCCGGCTCCCACTCCTTGCCCTGAAGAAGCGGCAGAAGCGAGCGTCCATGAATATCGGACGGCACATCAACACCGGCAAGTTCAAGGAATGTGGGCGCATAGTCAATATTCTGGACCATTGCAGGAACATCTCCGCCTACACCGCCCGGCAGACGCATAAGAAGCGGGGTGCGGAACGACTCCTCGTACATCCAGCGCTTGTCGAACCAGCCATGTTCGCCCATGTAGAATCCCTGGTCCGATGTATATACAATCAAGGTATTGTCAATCAGGCCTTCTGCCTCAAGATAATCGAGCACACGGCCCACATTGCGGTCGACCGATGTTATTACACGCAGATAGTCGCGCATATACTGGCGGTATTTCCAAGCGTCAAGTTCCTTGCCCTCAAGGCCGGCTTTCTTGAACTTCTCAATCACAACGTCATAGTGAGCATCCCACGCCCTCTTCTGCTCAGGATTCATGTTGCTGTACATGCGGCGTCCCCATTCCTCAAGGTCGGGGCGGCTGTGTATCGTGCTGTCCTTGTCGGCAAGCTTGAGGTCATATACAAGATCCATATCCTTGCTTATTGACATCTTTTGCCCTTTGGCAGCCGAACGCCCTTTGTAGTCGTCGTAGAATGTTGCAGGCAGCGGGAACTCTGCATCGGCAAAGAGGTCAAAGTCGCAGGTATCAGGCATCCAGGTGCGGTGGGGCGCCTTGTGATGCAGGAGCAGGCAGAACGGCTTTTCGCTGTTGCGCTCCTCCTCAAGCCATTTGAGCGCGAGGTCGGTAGTAACATTCGTGGCATATCCCTCACGCTTCACCTTTTTGCCATTGCGGATGAATGTGGGGTTATAGTAGTCGCCCTGCCCAATCAGAATATCCCAATGGTCAAAGCCTGTAGGCTCTGACGTAAGATGCCATTTTCCAATAACAGCGGTCTCGTACCCCTGCTTCTGAAGCAGTTTGGGGAAGGTCTGCTGAGAACCGTCAAACGAAGAGCTGTTGTCAGTAAATCCATTGGCAAGACTGTGCTTTCCTGTGAGCATACACGCGCGGGAAGGGCCGCTAATGGAATTCGCAACAAAACTGTTTGTGAAACGCACGCCATCGGCTGCTATGCGGTCGATATTCGGAGTGCTGATGAAACGGCTATCGTATGCGCTTATTGTCTGATACGAATGGTCGTCACACATGATGAAGAGTATGTTCATCGGTTTTTTGCCATCGCCGCTCTCAGCAGCAAATGCCGGCATCATTGCCATTCCGGCCATTGAAAGGCCGAATAGTCTCTTTGTTTTTCCAAGTAAATTGTTCACGTCTGCAAATATTTAGGAATGTTCAATAATTTAGCAATCAAAACACAAATACTGCCACCCTGCAGTAACATATTGCGAAGATACAATAAAAATATTTAAATTTATATTATTGGGCGGATGTTTTAAAATCTTTTAAGTTTAACAAAAATGAGGCTGCCGCGGCAGCCTCATTTTTGTATAGGAAAAGTTCCTTAATCCTTCCAGCCGAGAGCCGAAGCGCCGAGCACGGCTGCATCTGCACCCGGAAGAGAGGACTTGAGCACCTTTACCTTGTCTTTCCAAAGGAACACAACATTCTCGTTCATCTGCTTGCGTATAGGTTCAAGCAGAAGGTCGCCGGCATTGGCAAGGCCGCCGAAGAGGATAATTGCCTCGGGAGCAGAGAATGCGATGAAATTACAGAAGGCATCGCCAAGCACCTTTCCGGTGAATTCAAATATTTCGTGAGCAAGCTTGTCACCCTGCATGGCTGCATCGAAAAGCATCTTTGATGTAAGCTCGTTCATGCAAATATTGCGGAGTGAACTTGGAGTATCCTTCTCCACCAGCCATTTCTTTGCTGTGCGCACAATGCCGGTTGCCGATGCATAGGTCTCAAGGCAGTCTGTACGGCCGCAGCCGCATGAACGTCCCTCAATAACCGGAGCTGTAACGTGGCCAAGCTCGCCTGCGAAGCCATCGTGGCCGTAAATCAGCTGGCCGTTGGCTACAATGCCGCTGCCCACGCCTGTTCCAAGCGTAATGTAAACAAAATCCCTCATGCCCTGCGCCACGCCATACTTCATCTCGCCAATGGCGGCAGCGTTGGCATCGTTAGTCACCCTTGTGGGAAGCCCGGTCTTTTTCTCAATAAGCCAGCCAAGCGGAACAATGCCTTTCCATGGAAGATTTGCAGCATTCACAATCTCGCCGGTATAATAGTTGGCCATAGGAGCGCCAACTCCCACGCCCTCGAGCTTGCCCTCGCAGCCGTTCTCGCTTGCCAGTTTCTTTATCACTGCCGCAATGGAATCGGTATATTCCTCAATATCGGGATGCGCCTGGGTTTTAATTGTATCATCCTTAGCCAGAATATGGCCCTTCACATCCACAAGACCAATCACGGTATTTGTACCGCCAAGGTCAATTCCAATTACATACTTTTCGCTCATAATTATATTATAGTTAGTTATTGTTGAAAATTCTTCCGATTTGCGAATGTAAACAAAAAAAACAACTTCTGCCACATTGAGACGGAAAATTATATTTTTTTGTCATAAAGTTTTTTGTTCGGCAACAATTGCGTATCTTCGCATGACAATTTTAAGGGATGCTCTATAAATTAGACCGGAACAAGAATGAACCGGCAAAAAATAATTGACTGATAATTTGGAGAACTTCCCTTCTCATTGCCAAAACACGCTTGAAAAACCATTAGAATATGTTTACCAGATTCATTACATTTTCATTTTTGCTCTGCATGCTGGCAACAGCCTCAGTGGCGCAGGGAGAGGCTGTGCCGTCAATACTGCCTAAGCCCTCAAAAATTGAGATGGGCAACAGCAACAGCAAGTTCATTCTTAACAGAGAGACAAAGATTGCATGCAAGTTCGATGACAAGGAGATAAAATACGCACTTGAGGAACTCAACGGAATAGGGCGCGATATTCTTGGAAAGGAGTTCAAGTGCACAACAAAAATAAGCGGCCCTAACAACATTATCATACGCAAGGACAACTCTCTTAAAGAGGAGGGATATACATTGGAGATTGCCCCCGAGAACATCATAATCAAGGCCAAGAGCGCTGCCGGCGTATTCTATGCGGCACAGACACTTAAGCAGATTGTTCCGGTGCAGGCCTACGAAACCCCCATCGACCTTGAAAGGCTGCAGCTGCCGACACTCAAAATAGCCGACGCGCCGCACTTTGCCTACCGCGGATTCATGCTCGACTGCTCGCGCCATTTCTGGAGCGTAGAGGTAATTGAAGAGGTGCTTGACATACTTGCGCTGCACAAGATGAACCGCTTCCACTGGCATTTGACCGAGGACCAGGGCTGGCGCATTGAAATAAAGAAATACCCCCTGCTCACCGAAATAGGCAGCCTGCGCGAACAGACTACAACCGGACACAACGAAGGCCTTGACGGCATACCCTACGGCGGATACTACACACAGGACGATATAAAAAGAATCGTAAAATACGCCCAGGAGCGCTTTATAACCATTGTTCCCGAGATTGAGATTCCCGGCCACTCCCTTGGCGCTCTGAGCGCATACCCCTGGCTGGGCTGCGAGGGGGAAAAGGGCAACTACAAAACCTGGGCCTATTGGGGAGTATCGAAGCAGATTGCCTGTGCTGGACGCGAGAGCACATTCAAGTTCTGGGAAGACGTGCTCACTGAAGTAATAGACCTCTTCCCCGGCGAATACATACACATTGGCGGCGATGAAGCGCCGCGTGACATGTGGAAGGAGTGCCCCGACTGCCAGAAGCGCATCAAGGAGAACAACCTCAAGAACGAGGCCGAGCTGCAGTCTTACATAAACGGCCGGATAGAGAAGTTCCTCAACAAGCACGGCCGCAAGCTCATTGGCTGGGACGAGATTCTTGAAGGCGGTGTCAGCCAGGGAGCGACAATCATGTCATGGCGCGGCACAGAGGGCGGCATTGCTGCGGCAAAGAAGGGCAACACGGTAATCATGACACCGGCCAGCCACTGCTATCTTGACTACCGCCAGACAACCGACCGCAAGGACGAGCTCGACAGCAACGGCAGCTACGTTCCCCTGCGCAAGACCTACTCGTTCAACCCTTACGACCAACTGGCAAAGGAGGAGCAAAAGTATATCATGGGCGTTCAGGGCAATTTGTGGACCGAATATGTGACCACCCCCATGCAGCTGCAGTACAAGGCTCTGCCGCGCTTGGGCGCTATTGCCGAAGTGGGCTGGAGCAACCCCGACCCTGCGACAAAGGACGTTGAGGAATTTATAGGGCGCGCAAAGGAACTTGCACGCTACTACAGCGTGTTCGGCTGGTGCTTCGGGCGTCACTTCTATGAAGACGGCGTTCAAGTTGGCTGGTGATGATAATGTTAATAAAATTATTTATATTAAATAATATTAAGAAAAAAAATAAGGAGTTGCCGCGGCAACTCCTTATTTTTGCAGATGATGAAAATCTAAACGACTAACCAAAAAAGTAAAAAAACCTATGAAAAAATTTACATTTCTCCTATGCTGTCTGCTGGCAACAATGACAGCATTTGCCGACGAGCCGTTCCGCAACCACCGCTACGACTCGTTCAAGGTGCTTGCACCCGACGGCCAAAGCATTGTATTTATAGGAAACAGCATCACCGACATGCACTGCTGGCCTGAGGCATTCAAGACCTCCGACGGCCACTATCTTCCTATTGTAAACCGCGGAAATTCGGGCACATACTCTACCGAACAGAGCAACAACCTTGAATCGTACATCAACGGAAAGCCCAAAAAGGTGTTCATGATGATAGGCACTAACGACATTGCCACAAGCGGCGGACTGAACTTCAGCGGAGAGCAGGTGCTGCAATATGTAAAGAGCATCGTTGAACGCATACACAAGCGCTCTCCCGAGACAAAGATTTATCTTTACAGCATCCTCAACAACAAGACCGGCAACCGTGTTGAGGCAACATGGCTGCATACAAATGAGATAGTAAAGAACTATGTAAACGAGACAAATGCTGACTGGCTGACATACATAGACCTTTACGACAAGCTCACCGGCGTTGCGCAGGGAGGCGTTTGGAGTTACGACAACCTCCACCTCACCGCAGCAGCATACAAGGTATGGTGCGAGACTATATGCGAGTATTTGCAGGAGGGCGAGGAGTACACAGTTTCAACCGTCTACCCCGACAACACGTCAACCGTTCAGAATAACGGCGGACTGGGCGGTGCTGACGGCATGCGCGCGACATACTTCAGCATGATGCCCATAAGCAGTGACGACGTGCTTGTGTTCGGCGATGAGTTCATAAAGAACGGCGAATGGCAGGAACTGCTCGGCAACCTCAACGTCAAGAACCGTGGTACAAAATGGGGCTACGGCGGCGACATTGCCACAACAAGCAAGTTAGTTGACGCCACATACGCAAACACCGGCGTTGAAAAGAAAGACGCAAAGGCAATCTTCATATATACCGGCACTGGCGACTGCAACGGCAGCACAAGCATTGAAACCGTAAAGGCTAACTACAAGGCGCTCGTTGACAAGGTAGCGGAGAAATCCCCCACCTCAAAGATATACCTAATGGCGCTCTGCCCCACAAACAATGCAACAACCAACACATCGCGCATTGCTGTTCTCAACGAATATCTGAAAAGCCTTGAAAGCGACAAAATCAAATTCATTGACTCATACACCCCACTGCTCAGCGGCAGCGTTGCTAATACTAAATATTTCTATCCGTCAAACTATTTGGGAGGCCTTGGCTATGTTGTATTCGCAAACCTCATGAAAGAGGCTCTTGCTGCCGACTTCCCCGCTGACACATACAACGCAATAAGCGAAAGCGAGGCCGAGACACGCTATGCACAGGCAACGCTGCGCAACACCCTGTCACAGGCCATTGCACGCGGACTTATTCTGGAACGCGGAACAGGCATAGGACAGTACGACCCGGCAAAGCTGGCCGCATTTGATGCCGAACTTGAGAAAGCATATACTTTGCTTGAGAAAGAGAGCATCACAGAGGCCGAAGTTACCGATGCTGCAACAAAGATGAACGCAGCTGTGGAGTCGGCGCTCGCCATGCCAAAGGCAAGCACAGCCAACGAAGAGCACTGGTATCAGTTCACATCACTTCGCAGCCCTAATCTCTACATTACAGCCGAGGGCCAGGCCGCAGGCGTTGCCGGAAAAGAGAACACCGGCGCTGCTGCAACATCCATGTGGAAGTTCGTTGACCGCGGCGACAGCACATTCGATATTATAAACCGCGAATACGGTTCATACCTCAATCCTTCGGCCAACTATAACACACAGATTACAACCACTGCATCAAAACCTGCAAAGGGCTGGACTGTAAGTTACGCAAATACCCCATCGTTCTACATAATATCATCGGGCGAAGTTCAGCTCAACCAGACAGGGTCGGGCCAGAGTTTTGCAGTATACAACTGGAGCAGCAACACAAGCCTCGGCAGCGACCGCGGCGACACAGGCTGCCAGATTGCGATTGCCGAAGCAGGCGAAATTGAGGAACTGCCCTCTGCATTGGAATACACTGTAGACAAGGCCAACGGCAACCTTTACCGCGGGACATCCGTAAACCAGGCATGGAACAGCATGTGGAAGAGCAACGCCACTCCGCAGCTACAGTTCGGATGCGGAACGGTAAACAACATGAACTGGGCCAATAACAACATACAGTTGATGACAGGAACAGCTGGCAGCGCCACATACACTCTGACAGCACCCGCAGGATACGCTATTACTGAGTACAGCTTTACATTCGCCAACAACGGACACACAACAGGCCTCTCCCTGACAATGGAAGATGGCTCAGAGTACACCACATCGGCCGATGCACAGACGATAAGCGCAACAAAGAAGGCACTCGGTTCTGTATCGTTCACACTCGCCGGAAGCAATGGCAAGGGCGTAGTGCTCACCAATTTCACTGTAAAAGTCAAGGACGACTCTCCCGAGATGCCAGCTATAAGCACCGAGGGCAACGAACGCTGGTACTACATCACAAGCGCATCAGCAAAGAGCTACTGCGCTGGAAAGGTAATATACAGCGACAGCGAAACAGACAAGCTGCGTTTCGGCGACAAGACATTCAGCGCCGACCGTGTATGGAGTTTCTGGGAAAAGGACGGCAAGCTTGCCATCAAGAACTACAAAGGCGAATATTTTGGCACAGCAGGAGCGGGCACAGGCGGCAGCACCTCGTTCGGAACAGTTGACGAGGCCAACTACATTTACAGCATACAGAGTTCATTCGGGTTCTTTATTATAAAGGACAATGCTGTAGAGCTGCATGCACAGGAGGCCGGTGCAGTCATTGTGCGCTGGGGCGCTGAAGAGGGCGGCGCGTCACTGTGGCGCTTCGACGAGGTCGACACAAGCAACGCATTGGCCGAACTTGCAACAACCAAGGTCATGCAGGGTAAGGTGAGCACCGGAATCGGCAACACCAATCAGCCAATCGTGCGTTCAACAATACGCATAAGCGGCCTTGAAGGCGCAGTTGAGTTCCAGGGCGTGAAGGGTGCTTTTGCCGGCAGCGACAAGAATGACATCACAAACGTAAAGGCATACTTTGCAACCAACCAGCGCGAGCTCTTCATTGACGAAGAGAAAAAGATGACATGGCGCGAAGAGAACGGCGAGCAGTTCGGCCAGGCCGCAGAAATCAGCAGCGACGGCACATTTGAAATAACAGGCACAAAGATACTCGAACCGGGCGACCACTATCTGTGGATTACATACGACATTGCGGAGAACGCAAAAGAGGGCAACACTGTTGATGCAAACATAACAGCATACACCGTAGACGGTAAGGATGTTGCCGAAAGCATGGGCAATCCCGAGCACAGCGTTACAATATTCCTTTCAGAGGGTGCAGTGCTTATGCCAATGGACAAGGGCTCGCTCTACTACCGCATACCGGCAATCACCGTAACAAAGGACGGCAAGCGCCTTGTCACTCTCACCGACGACCGCAAGGGACACAACGCTGACCTTCCATCGCACTGCTATCTTGTAGCGCAATACTCCGAGGACAACGGCCGCACATGGAGCGACCCTGTAACAGTTGCAGGTACAACAGAGACTGGCGGCAACTACGGGCACGGTGATGCATCAATCGTTACCAACCGCGAAAATGGCGAAATTATCGGCATTATGACAAGCGCCGGAACATACGGACACGGATTCTTTGCAGGAACAGCTGCTGAGCCCCCACGCTGGAAGACAATCACCAGCCGCGACGGCGGCCTCACATGGGAAGCTCCGGTTGACCACACCGACGACCTCTTTGGCGCAAACTGTTCAAACCCCGACACAAAGACCTGGAAGAGCGGTTTCTCAGGTTCAGGCGCAGCTCTTCAGAAACGCGCCGGAACACTTGTCTCAAGCTTCGTAAACCGCCAGGCCGACAACAGCCAGCACTTCTACTTCTTCATGAGCAAGGACGGCGGCCAAAGCTGGTACGTTAGCGGAACAAGCGGAACAAGCGGCGCCGACGAGCCCAAGACACTCGAGCGCAACAACGGCGACCTCGCCATCAGCGTACGCTCAAGCGGCTACAACTACTACAACTACACATCGGACGACGGCGCAACATGGCACTTGCCTTCACGGACACGCTTCACAAGCGGAATCTCAGGCAACGCATGCGACGGAGAATACATGGTATGGTGCTCAACCGTTGAGGGCAATCCCTGGAACGTAGCATTGCAGACACTTCCCAACAGCAGCAGCCGCCAGAATGTGAGCATCGCACTCTCAACCGACGAAGGCGCGACATTCGGCACACCTAAGACAATATGTCCAAGAGGTTCAGCCTACAGCGCAGCAGTTGTGCTCCCCGACGGAACACTCGGCGTTTATTACGAGGAGAACGGACTGTTCGGAGGCTACACAATGCGCTTTGTACGCTTCTCGCTCGACTGGGCAAGCAATGGCAAGTTCAAGTTCACTGAAGACACACCATTCTACCCCATCAAGTCGACAAACCAGACAGCGATTGAGGAGATAACAGATAACAGAGTACAGAGTACAGGTATTTACGACCTGCAAGGCCGCAAGATAGAGAACCCATCAAAGGGTATATATATCATCAACGGCAAGAAAGTGCTTGTTAAGTAACCTTGAAGAAATTACATTAAAGAGGACGGTCCTAAAGTCAAAAGGACCGTCCTCTTTATGCTGAATATGACTAAATTAGCAATCTTCTTTGCTTAATTGAAAATCATTGACACCAATCTTTGTTTTCACAGCAGTTAGTGCCCTTGCAGTGCATTTTAATCACCAATGCCTTAAATGCAAGCAGTGGCACATCGCACATCGGCTGTTAGAAGCCTGAAGAGGGAGGCATAAAAAAGAATAATTGTATAACGGTTTATTTCAGTAATTTAGTCATCTTGTCAATACAGCGTTTCTTCTGTTCAAAGTTGGGGTGAACATACAAGTTAAGTGTTGTGCTAATATTTGCGTGCCCCAAAATCACGCTTACAGTCTTGTAATCACATTGGCTTTCTATGCATCGCGTGGCAAAACTATGCCTCAATCCGTGGAATTTCAAATGAGGGATATTCAACTTTTCAAGTACAGACTTATAGTAATTTCTGTAAGTCCGAGGCTCTGTAGGATTACTTTCATTTGTGAGAACATAAAAAGTGTCGTTTACGACTTTCTTCAAAGGTTTCAGCAAACGTATCAATTCTTTTGATAAAGGGATTTCACGAATTGAATTTTGTGTTTTAGGAGTTGATATAACAAGTTCAGTACGCCTAACATCATTCTCAATTATATATATTCGCTCTATAGTTCGTCGAACACATATCACTCCCTGCACAATATCTATATCTTTCCATTGCAATGCACAAACTTCCCCTATTCGCATACCCGAATGCAAGCAAAGCATTATACCAAGATTACGAAAAGTAAAATTATCAGAAACGAAAGATATAAGCTTCCGCTGATTTGTAAGGCTCAACACCTCAATACCTTTTCGCTCTTGTGATATGGGATACTTAATATCCCAGTCACGGTGCTCCATAACACCTATTTTAACTCCATAGCGATACACCATTTTGAGTACAATCAAAAAATCTTTTACTGTTTTTTGATTTAGTCCTGTATTCAATTTCTCATAAACGAAATTTTGTACAAACTCTTCCTCAATAATTTTTGTACTATCTCCAAAATAACCAAGAAGGTGGTTTTCAAGAATAACAGCATACGCTGAAATTGTAGAAAGCTTTACAAGCTTTCGTTTCTCTTCTTTCCAAAGAATTGAAACTTCTCTAAATGTTTTAATCTCTGTCATATTATAAAATTTTAATGCATTTATAATTTACAGATAAATAATCCTTAATGTACCCAATAAAGGAAATGTTCCAAGACTTCGATTTCCTGAGTTCACGGAAGAGTGGAAAAAAGATTCTTTAAAGGATGTAGCAAGTATATCTAAAGGATTAGGTATATCAAAAGAACAACTCTCTGATTCAGGATT
>JAFXAR010000054.1 GCA_017516885.1 Bacteroidaceae bacterium | reverse complement strand
GTTCACTGAGCCTATGGATGCTGGCATAGGTGTGGTAGTTCCCTTCAATGCTCTTGACAACTTCACCTCCCACAATTGCCATCACCATCTCATAATCCTCTGTACCCTCAGGAGTATAGTCCCACTGGAAAATCAGGTTGCCAGAACCATTATCGTCATTCCAGACAGCACGGGTACCAGTCTCAATGCCCACACCTCCGTCAAAGGTCAGGTGGTAGCCCTCGGTAGGAGCATCGGGTGTGTCGGGCACGATGTCGTCCTGCTGGCAAGAGGTGATGAAGAGTACAGATAACAGAGTACAGAGTACAGATGTTGTTCTGCTCTTATTTGCTTTTTTTGTTATTCTCATAATCGTTTTCAGTTTTCAGTTTTTACCTTTCAGCTTTCAGTTTCCCAAAGGTTTGACTCGTTTTGCTTATCGCAACCCGCGTGGCATAAACTTCGTCTATGCTGCACGCGACCTATTGCCTTTGGCGAAACAGCTTCGCTCATTGTGCGTGTGAATAAATTCCCACCCACTCGCTTATTCGCTGCTTTGTCTGCAAAACTCGCGATTTGTGTCACTCGTTTCACTTGTTCCACAAATTGCCCCAAGTTCCGCGACGTTCAGGAGCGCCACCGAACTCGCTATCGTCGCTATCCGGTGCATTACCTGTAAAGGAAGCTGCCAATATCTGCAATGTCTCAATCTCCACCAGCGTCATTACGGGCGGTGTGTAAAATTCTTTTTTCGGTTTTTTCTGTTTCATTGGTTAGTTATTGTTTTCATTTATAAAGGATTTAAGGGCTACTAAGGGCACTAAAGGCTACTAAAGTTGGCTACGCGACCCAGCCTGACGGTTTTTCGCACAAGCAGAACTCCCTCCCCCTGCGGGTACTCCCTCTTTGAAAAGCGGGAGAGTTTTACAGCGTGCGACCTATCACTGCTCATACTATCGAAACTTCGTTTTCATCTTTCCACTTCAAGCCCACTTCGTGGGCTTGAACCTTGGCTGCACTCGCTGTAAAAGCTTTCATCTTTGCTCTGTTATCTGTACTCTGTTATCTGTTCTCTGTTATCTGTTCTCTGTACTCTGTTATCTGTTATCTGTTATCTGTACTCTGTTATCTAAAAAAAGCGCGCTACCGCAGGGCACGTTGCTGTGCCGCACGATAACACGCTATATCTTATATTTTTGTCTCGAATTTAGGGGGGGGGTAACACATTGTGCTACAGATAGTTGCAAAACAACTGCCACAAGCGGCTGGTGGAGCCGCCCATGCACTGATGCTGTATGTTATCCCGCTTTGCATTTCTTATCTGTGTTTAGAAGTTGTTTGAATTTCTAAAAAATAGCATTTATACAAAAAAGTGACTTGTGCCACAAGTGCAAAAATAACACTTTTTATTAACTATATATATTGTTAAATCTGCTTTATTTAACAAACAAACTCTATTTTTTATTTTTTAACTAAAATATGTAATATAATGGTAGGGAAAAGGACTACATAACCCCACTTGCGGTAATCGGATATATTTCCCAATATGGGAATTTTTGACAAATTCATTGTTGATTTTCGGCTGCGCTTGCTAACTGCAACCCACGCGGCATCACTCGCGCGATGCTTCGCGTGACCAATCGCTGTGCGCTTTGCCTAAAGGGGTACTTCTTTTTTTGCAAAAAAAAGAAGTACCCCTTTTCACAAAGAGATACTCCCAACATTTACTAAACAACTAAGAAAAAACTATACTATCATCGTGCTTTTTTTGTTAAGCACTACGCAAATGTATTTATAAAAAATTTATAAAACAAGTCAAAACTGCAAAATTATCACGAGATACTGCTTTTTTTCAACGACATTGATTTTTTATATAACCAATCTATCTTAGACGGTGACGTTCAAAATGTTTCGACACGAACAGCATAAAATAGACAAGCGAGAGGACTACCAGTATTGCTGCAAATGCAAAACTTGCCGAGTAGCCGTTTACTGACAAAGTACCGCCAAGGAGCATTCCAGCGCCTATGCCAACATCCCAGCCTGTAAGATAGGTGGCATTTGCTGTTGCACGGCGTGAATTAGGCGCCATGTTTATAAACAAGGTGTTGAAAGCCGGGAAAATTGTCCCGAATCCGTAGCCAATAAGGAATGCCGAAACAAAATAGAGCATGTAGCCCAAATTCAGGCTGGCACCGCAGGCTGCAGCCAGAAGCGCTTCTCCCACTACCCCCGACAAGGCTATTGCAATGCCTATTGAGATTGTGCGGGTAATAACCCCGCGGTCGACACGCTTGCCCGAAATGAGCCTTGACACAATAAGCCCCGCACCCTGTACTGTAAAGAAGAGGCCTGCACCGGCATCAATGCCAACCTCCGATGCGTATATGGCAATGTAGCTCGATGTCATTCCGTATGGTATTGCAAGCATAAAGAATGCCAGCGAAGCCGGTATGCCCTCAAGCAGAATAAAGCGGTCAACAGAGAACACCTTGCCTGCCTTCTCTAACGGCTGGCGCCATTTAACCTTTACAAGCGAAGCAAATACCAGTCCCAGGCACGCTACAAGCAGTGCAGCTATGAATAGCGCCCTGTAATTGCCGCCTGAGATTATAAAAAGCCCTGTCATAGGGCCAAATGCCATAGCAAGATTATTTGTTACGCCAAAATACCCCAATCCTTCGCCACGGCGCGACGACGGCATAATGTCAATAACAAGAGTGTTTCCTGTAGTATTTAGCGCACCAAAGGCAAATCCGTGCATAACCCTCAAAAGAATAAACATCAATATATCGGGGATTGGGAGCAGATAGCCCGAAAACGAAAGTGCAAAAAGCAGATAGGATATAAGATAAACCTTTTTCCGCGGATAAACATCGGCAATGAACCCGGCAAAGGGACGTATGCATAGCACCGCAACCACATAGCACGACAGCACAAGCCCCACAATATCCGGTTCAAGGCTATAACGGTCGGCAAGATAGAACGGAAGCGTGGGGACAAGAAGAAAGAATGAAAATGCGGTCAGAAAGTTCGCGAAGCATATAAAAATATAGCTTCGTGTAAAAAGTTTATCATTGACAGCTGTACTCATAATCGTTAAAAATCATCCGCCATAAAGGAAATACCACCAATATGTTCTGCCGAATTCCTTGCGCACATAATTATTGCGCACAAGCGCATCGTCATACTTCCGCTCAATCTCCCTGAGTTTCCCGAATTGCGTAAACAGAGTATCGCTCTTGAGCGTGAGCTTATAGTCATTTGAAAATTCAGAGAGCACTACCAAAGCCTCACGGTAATGCTTAGGCAGGGAATCGGGATTGTATCCGGCACACAGACGCTGAAGTTCCTCCTCAAACCCTATAACCTGTTTTTCAAGCAGCAGGGCCGAAAGATAGCAGTCGAGCGCGGCCTTATTGTCAGGAGCGGCATCAAGCATGCGCTTGAAGAACTCCACCCCTCTCTCGCCTTCCTTGGGACGGCCTCCCAGCAGTGCAAATACAGAGTCAGGAACAAGCGGGGATGTCTGCATCTCATAAGGCAGCAGCCCGTCGGCACCATAATACTGAGGATACTCGAAGAGCCTCTCCCCCATCATGCCCTTTTCGGCAAGGATATACGCGCGTATGGCCGAGAGTTCGCGCGATGCATCAAGGGAGCGGTTGCCAACGGCAAGAGCGCCTTCTGTGTCGCCGCTCTTATAGCGCGACATTGCAAGAGCCTCGCGCTTGAAGTTCTCTTCGCCATTCGACAGCGTCCCTGTAAGGCAGAAGAGAAATACAAACAGAATGAGGTTTCGCCATATTATCCTGTTTGCACTCATTGCAAGGTTCTTTATCTTCTCATAGAGCATTCGCCGCAGCACAAAAGAGATTGCCAAATACACTATGATGCCCACTGAAAATATCACTATCCATGGCAAGTATGATTTTCCGCCAGTGTACACAGAGCGGTCAATATCTGTCATAAACGCCAGCAGCAACGCCGATGGCAGATAGGCCATGGCAGTCCACTCGCGCCTGAACTTCACAAGGCGGTTAAGCCACACAGCAAGCAAGGTTAGCGCAACAGACATTATGCCACCCCACAGATAGCCGTTGAAGTTTAGCTTGCCGGTTGCCACATGGTTATAGAATGCCTCAATCAGCGGCGACTGGTAAACAGCAACAAACAGAAAAGAGAACAGCGCAAAGATTGTGGCACACATGTATGCCACAATCCTTTGCAACCGCTTTTCTTCCTTATTTCTCATCATTTGCTATTCCTTATTCTTCTTAAGCACAAGTGCTGTACGCGCTGGAAGGTAGAGCATGAGCCACCCCTTCTTGCGACGTGCATGTAACTTGTCGTACTGCGTGAAGTGGGTCTGCTTTTCGTCAACAAGCGCATTGCCGCCGAAACGCTCCGAATCGGTGTTCAGCACAATTGAATATGAACCCTCAGGCACTAACAGGCCATAATCGGTAAACGAGCGGCTATGGCTGAAGTTGAACACAAATATAAGGTCCTTGCGTGAGAAAGCCAGCACCTGGTCGCCGTCGTTATGCCAGATTTCCTGAACAGGACGGTTCTGGAAATTACGCACATCTCCAACAAGTTCAATCATTGCCTTGTCAAATTCGCCCAGCAAAGTGTAGTTGTAGTTAGGATTGTCAACAAGACTCCACTGACGGCGCGCATACTTGTGGCTCCAGCCGTTACCCTCGCGCGGGAAGTCAATCCATTCGGGATGGCCAAACTCGTTGCCCATGAAGTTCAGATAGCCGCCGTTTATTGTAGAAAGCGTCATAAGGCGAATCATCTTGTGCAACGCTATGCCGCGTGAAACCATATAAGTTTCGTCACCACGGTTGAAGTGCCAGTACATATCGGAATCGATAAGGCGGAAAATTATAGTCTTGTCGCCCACGAGCGCCTGGTCATGGCTTTCGGCATAAGAGATTGTCTTTTCATCCTTGCGGCGGTTAGTAAGCTCCCAGAAGATTTCCGAAGGTTTCCAGTCCTCGTCCTTGCGTTCCTTTATTATCTTAATCCAGAAGTCGGGGATGTTCATAGCCATGCGGTAGTCAAAGCCGTAGCCGCCATCCTCTATCGGAGCGGCAAGGCCCGGCATGCCCGATACCTCTTCGGCAATGGTAATTGCCTTTGGGTTAACCTCGTGAATAAGCCTGTTAGCCAATGTAAGATAACATATTGCATCGCCATTCTGTCCGGCATTGTAATAGTCGCCATAACCGCAGAACGCCTCGCCCAGACCATGGCTGTAGTATATCATTGAGGTAACGCCGTCAAAGCGGAAGCCATCGAACTTGAACTCCTCAAGCCAATATTTGCAGTTTGAGAGCAGGAAGTGAACAACCTCATTCTTGCCATAGTCGAAGCAGAGGGAATCCCATGCGCTGTGAATGCGCTTGTCATCGCCGTAAAAATACTGTGCAGGGTCGCCATCAAGCAATCCAAGGCCTTCATTCTCATTCTTTACCGCATGAGAATGCACAAGGTCCATGATTACGGCAATGCCCATTCCGTGTGCTGCATCAATGAGTTCCTTCAACTCTTCGGGAGTGCCGAAACGTGACGATGCAGCAAAGAAACTTGATACATGATAGCCGAAACTGCCATAATAGGGATGCTCCTGGATTGCCATAATCTGTATGCAGTTATAACCGTCGGCAGCAATTCTTGGAAGAACCTTTTCGCGGAACTCCCTGTATGTTCCAACCTTCTCCTCCTCCTGCGCCATGCCTATGTGGCACTCATATATTAGCAGAGGAGTACGCTTTGGAACAAATTTCTTGTTCTTGAATTCATATTCCTGTTCGGGAGCCCAAACCTGCGCACTGAAAATCTTTGTCTCTTCATCCTGCACCACTCTGCGCACCCATGCCGGTATACGCTCGCCGCAGCCGCCCTTCCAGTAGACTTTCATCTTGTAGTGCTGGCCATGGAGAAGCGCCTTCTTTGACATTCTTCTCTCCCAAACACCGCCCGGCAATGGCTTCAGTTCATATTCAGGACGCTCCTCCCAGTTTGAAAAGTCTCCTATAAGCACAATTTTTGTAGCATTGGGCGCCCACTCACGGAAAACCCAGCCGGTAGAAGTCCTGTGAAGACCAAAATAGAGATAACCCGAAGCGAAACTCGACAGTGTCTGTCGACCGTTCTTTGTAAGCTCTTTCTCTCTCTTGAGGAAATAACGATGCCTGCCCTCAATATCAAGATTGTAAGGCTCTAAATAAGCATCGCGTTCAACGAGTTTCAGCATAATTGTAATATTTAGGAGTTAATAAAATCAAGTTATTTAAGAAAAACTTAACAATATAAATTCAAGCAGCTTCTAAAGCGCAACCTTCACAACCACCTTCTTAAGCGCAACTGGAGTTATTGCCGGAGCATGTCCGTCCTGCGGAAAGAAAATGACAAACTGGTCGTTCTTTACATTGAAATAGTCCCTTGCAGCAATGCCGGCCGGATAAAGGGCGGCATCGTCGCTCTCCACATAATCAGGAGCAGGAAGTTCGGCAAGCGGAGTGTATCCCATAAGTTCGTTGCCCGAAATTGGTATCTGTATATCAATGTATTTACGATGAATCTCAAGGCGTGCCTCCTCTTTGCTCTTTGGCTTCGCCTCCATTACGTTGGCATAGACCAAGTCACCGCATATTTCATTCCTGCCAAGAGGCAATGCGCTCAAGTCGCTCTTCAAAATAAATTCAATTGCCTTAGCGAAATTAGGACTAAGAGCCTCATAAGAGCCCAGATTTTTCAAAGAATCCAAAATCATAGCATTAGACGCTTTTAAATTAAATTTGCATTCAATAATTATATCACATTATAACAGCCTTTGTCATTCTTGCATTCAAAAGCCTGTTTCCTTCTCATTCCTTATTGCCGCGATTATAAATGCACTCGCGCAGAACTTTGCCGCCGGCATCTTTAATGACAAACTTTCCATTGCGCATCCCCTCTTCAAACACACCCTCGTAGCGCAGTCCGTCTTTACCTATTGCCACTCCGGCACCATGCTCAAGCCCATCGACAAAACCGCCCTTATATTTAACGCCATTGGCACGGCGTATCACTCCGTTTCCGTGCATTGCATCGTCCTTCCAGTCGCCTTCGTACACATCGCCATTGCCCCAAGTATATTTGCCCTTGCCGTGGCGCACATTATCAGCCCAATCGCCGTTATAGACAGCGCCTTCGGCAAAACGCATCACGCCATTGCCATGACGCAACCCATCCTTAAAATCGCCGTGATAGTTTGAGCCGTCGGCGTATGTATATTTGCCGTGCCCATGGAAAAGGCCCGATTTGAATTCGCCCTCATACTCGTCGCCATTGGGATACCCGAGCGTTCCTTCTCCTTCGTAGCAGTCATTCTGCCATTCACCGTCATAGCGCACGCCGTCAGCACCAATGTAAGTGCCCGTGCCGCTTCGCATTCCATTATTCCATTCTCCTGAGTAGCTGCTGCCATCGGCCCAAAGATATACACCAAGGCCATTGCGCTTGTCACTTTTCCATTCGCCGGTATATGACGAGCCGTCGGCATAGGAATACTTGCCCGAACCGTTTCTTCGGCCATTGGCCCAAGAGCCTTCGTAAGCGTCGCCGTTTGGATAATCAAGGCGTCCGCTGCCGTGACGCATGTCATTGTCCCATTCGCCGTCATATTTGCGTCCGTCGGTATATGTGTATATGCCTCTGCCGCTCTGATAGCCATTGCTGAACTCACCATCATACTTCTCCCCTGACTTAAAGCGGTAAAGCCCCTTTCCATGGCGCTTGCCCTTATAGAAATCACCGGTATAAATATCACCGTTCTTGTAAATGGCCTTTCCTGAACCATGAGGGCGGCGTCCTTTCATTTCGCCAACATACACAGTACCGTCCTTCAGAGTCTGGGAAACGATTTTTTTCTCCGTTGACGGTTTCCCGGCTTTCTTTACGCTGTCCTGCTGCGATTTTTTAGATAATGGAGAAAAGGCATCTTTCACAGCATCGGCAAGCGACTGTGCCGGAAGCTGCAATGCAAAAGATGCCAAAAGCAAAAATATTGATATTGTTCTTTTCATAAGTATTCATAGCACGGCATAATCACACAAATGAGAATGCGCACTGAATACAAAGATAACAACAAAGTTGAGAAACTACAATTTAGAGTAGTTTATTTTAGATTTTTTAAAAAAAATAACTGAATTGCTGTTTAAAACAGTATCTGAGCATACTATTTCCCTGCAATAATTTCTATCATATTCCCTCTATTGAGATACTTGCGGGCAACCTCATGAAGCTCATCGGCAGACACCTCTGCAACAACCTTAATGTAATCATTCACAGAACTGAACTTCTCGCCTGACAGCCAAGTGTTTATAAAAACTTCCGACTTTGCCGAGTGGCCTTCATATTCACGGCATAGTTCGCCCGAGATATAGTTCCTTACAAGCTCCACCTCCTCATTGGGAATAGGCTCATTAACTATTCTTTCAAGTTCATGATAGACCTCTTTAAGAAGCGGAGAGATATTATCGTGGTCGGCCTCAGAACTTATCATAAAGGCATTGCGCTTCCCATAAGCGTCAAGTTCGGCGGCAATGTGATAGGTATATCCGTTCTCTTCGCGTATATTGCTCATAAGGCGGCTGCCAAAATAGCCGCCAAGAAGCACCGTAAGGAAACGGAACTTAAAGAAATCGGGATGCGATGAATCAAGCGCCATAAAGCCAAGTTTCACAGCACTCTGCATTGTGCCCTCAACAGTGATTTTGCGCACGCCCGAGATTTGGCGTGGTGCAGCAACTTCAACATCGGCAACAGCCTCCCCGCTGCCCCATTCTCCAGTGCCGAAGCATTTGCTGATTTCAGCAATCATTGCATCATCGGCATCCCCCGAAATAAAAAGGGTGCAGTTTTTGCTGTTATAGACCTTGGAATAGTATGAGAGAAGGTCGTCGCGAGTTATGGCATCGTAGTCTTCGGGCCTCACAATATGCCCCAGCGGATGCCCTTCGCCCCATAGGGAGTTTTCAAAATACCGCTGCGAAACAACATCCACCTTGCGGCTGTTTACCGCGTAATAGGACTTATTGTTGCTCTTTACCGTCTCAAGGTTCTTTTCGGGGAAGAGAGGATGCTTAACAATGGTCTCAAGCAAGGCAAGCAAAGGAACAAAATGCTTTGACAACGCAAAAAGGGTAAGATGGTTGCAGCCTTGAGAGGAATACATATCAATGCCCGCTCCATAATAGTCAAGCCGGCGGGAAATCTCCTCGGCTGTAAAATCCCCCGCACCTTCTCTCAGCATGCGGTTCACAAACATAGCCTGAAGCGGTTTCTCCTGCACGCCATAACCGCCTTTTACAAGAACGTCAAAACGCACTACCCCCTGCCTTGCTCCGGGAATTCTGTACAGGCGCACGCCATTTGGCAGCACCGTTTCCTGCGGCAACGCCAGTTCCTTAAGCCGCACAGGCTTTATCTGTGGTATAGGAGGCATAATAATACAGCGAACAACTTCTTATTTACTCCAGTCAAGTCCAAGCGAAGCAGCAAATTCCTTTGCACGCTCAAGGTCTTCGGGAGTATCTATGCCTATGGTCTCAATGTCAGTAACGCCAACCTTTATTCTGTATCCGTTCTCAAGCCATCTGAGCTGCTCAAGCGACTCAGCCTTCTCCATTGGAGACTGAGGCAGTGTAGTAATCCTTTCAAGAACATCGGTGCGATAGGCGTATATACCTAAATGTTTGTAAAAGGTGTGGCTTTCAAGCCACTTTTCCCTTTCTACTCCTCTTAAATAAGGAACAACCGAACGGCTGAAGTAGAGCGCAAATCCCTTTTCGTCAAGCACCACCTTTGGGGAGTTTGGACACTCAAGGCGCTCTATGCCATCGGCAGCGTCAAAAGGCTTGACAAGCGTAGCAATATCTGTCCCCTGCGCGTCAAAGCATGCAATAAGCGCATTCACCTGCTTGGGCTGTATAAAAGGCTCATCGCCCTGAATGTTTACAATGACATCGCAATCAATGCCAAGACGCCTGTAAGCATCAAGGCAGCGTTCTGTACCATTTTTGCAATCTTCTGCAGTCATCACCACCTTGCCGCCGAAAGCCTTCACCGCATTCATTATGCGCTCGTCATCAGTAGCAACATAAAGGTCATCGAAACACTCCTTTACCTGTTCATACACACGCTGTATTACCGGTTTCCCGCCCAAGTCAACAAGCGGTTTGCCCGGGAAACGTGTCGACGCATAACGCGCCGGAATTATTCCTACAAATTTCATATCTTGTCAATAAACTTTTTACTGTTCTTTTCCTGCCGTATTACTGAAGGAAGTCATCAAAGCCATCTTCACTGCCCGAACCAACATCCTCAAACCCTTCGTCATAAATAGAGCCTGTACTTCCAATGCCGTCATCGAACCAGCCAACATATTCACCGCCAATCCAGTCCACTACCCCTGACGCATCGGACGCAATCCTCTTATTCTTCTCCACCAAGGACTCGCATGGGTCAAAATCTTCGGGTATATCAAAAGTCTCGTCCTGAGAGTAAGGCAATGTCTTGTCGGCATACACCTTCTTCATGTAATTTCCATAAATGGGAAGTGCTGTTGCAGCAGCCTGTCCGTCCTTCATTCTGCTAAAGTGGATTGAACGCTCCTCACCGCCAACCCAGCAGCCGGTAATGAGTGAAGGAGTAAAGCCAATGAACCAGCCGTCGGAGTTATTCTGCGTAGTACCGGTCTTTCCGCCCATGTCGGCTGTTATTTTATAAGGATAGGCGCGTGACCTCAATCTTGCGCCAGTACCGCCATCTATCACAGCACGGAGCATATCAATCATCTTGTATGTGCTCTCCTCGCTGATAACATGATTTGCCTTGGAGCTAAATTCCGCTATAACATTTCCCGAACTGTCCTCAATCTTTGTAACCAGCAGCGGCGACTTGCGCATTCCCTTGTTTATAAAAGCCGTGTAAGCATAAACCATCTCCATTACCGACGCGTCGCATATTCCAAGGCAGAGTGACGGCACGGCTGCAATATCCTGGCTCTTTAGTCCGAACTCATTGATTAGTTTCTTAAACGAGTAAGCATTAAGACGGCTCATAAGATAGGCCGAAATCCAGTTGTTCGACTTCTGCAATCCCCATTTCAGCGTTACAGTCTCTCCCACATTGGTATTTGAGGAGTTCTTCGGCGTCCATCGCTTTCCGGTTTCAGTAACAATGGTCTGCGGAACATTCTGTGTTTCGTCACATGGCGAGAAACCGTTCTCCATAGCCAGGGAATAGAGGAATGGCTTGATTGTTGAACCAACCTGACGGCGTCCCATGCCGGCCATATCATATTTGAACTGCCTGAAATTAGTGCCGCCCACATACGCCTTTATGCCTCCTGACACAGGGTCAATAGACATTGTGCCGGCACGCAAGAAGAACTTCATGTGCTTTATCGAGTCCATAGGCGTCATCACCGTATCTACATTGCCCTCATAGGTGAATATCGACATTTTCACAGGGGTTTTGAAAGCCTTCTCAATTTGCGCATTGGTTGCGCCGGCTTTCTTCATCAGGCGATACCTATCAGTGTCGCGCATGGCTTTTTCAAGGATTTTCTTAACCTCAGCATCTGTTACATCAGTAGAGAACGGCGCATTCTTCTGCCCCTTTCTATTTTTGTAGAACTTGGGCTGCAATGTATCAACAACATACTCCTGTACAGCCTCTTCAAGATAACGCTGAAGCCTTGAATCAATTGTTGTATATATCCTCAAGCCATCGGTATAAATGTTGTACGGTTCGCCGTTAGACTTCTTATTCTTGTTGCACCAGCCGTAGAGCGGGTCATCGGCCCACCTCAGCGAGTCGTCAAAGAACTGCTGTTTCTGCCATCCGCGGTACTTTGACCTTACCGGCTTGCCTGCGGTCATATATGTGCGAAGGTATTCGCGGAAATAAGGAGCAACTCCCACATTATGGTTTGCAGGATTGTAACGCAGCACAAGCGGCAATTGAGAGAGCGAATCCTTTTCCGCCTCAGTGATAAAGCCGGCCTTCTCCATCTGCATAAACACCACATTGCGGCGGGTTTTTGTCTTGTCGGGGAAACGGCGCGGATTGTAGAGCGACGAGTTCTTGCACATTCCCACCAAAGTGGCAGCCTCCTCTATCTTCAGCTGTGCCGGCGAGGTAGAGAAATATATATTCGCCGCGCTCTTTATGCCCACAGCGTTATTGCCGAAGTCGTATTTATTCAAATAATAAGTAATTATCTCCTCCTTCGTATACTGGCGTTCAAGTTCCACGGCTATTACCCACTCCACAGTTTTCTGCTGTATGCGGCCAAGCTTGTTCTTTGAAACATTCTCGGTGTAAATCTGCTTTGCAAGCTGCTGGGTGATGGTACTGCCGCCGCCGGCATTCTCAAATCCAAAAATCTCGTTCTTCACTCCGGCACGCATGAGCGCCTTGAGGTCAATTCCCGAGTGCTCTGTAAAGCGCACATCCTCAGTTGCAATGAGCGCCTTTATCACATCGGGAGATATTTCCTCATATTCAGCAAACACGCGGTTCTCCTTCAGCGCCCATGTTCCCATTGGCACACTGTCGGCCGTAAACAGCTGCGAAGCTAAATTAAATTCAATGTTGGCAAGATTGTCAGTATCGGGCACTTCTCCCACATGCCCCTTCACGATTGCATAGAAATAGGAAAATACTCCAAGAATCACAACCGCAGTGAATATCCATATACCTATAAAAACTTTCTTAATCATAGCATTGTCAATTTTTAACGTCCTCTCCCGCCAAAGCGCGCAAAGGCCATAAGCAAGCATATTGTGCAAAAATAATATAAAAATTCCAATATTCAGCAACCTTTTTGCACGGTTTAATTTTTTGCATTAAATAATCGCAAATGGCGTTGCTTAACCCATAATATTCATTTATCTTTGCATAAATGCAATTATACTGCCCCATCCTAATTGATTGCGCAGATGACCGCATCTCATGCAATATAACCCAAAGAAAAAACGAACAGCCATGAAAAGCAGAAGTTTAGTATCAATCAACGACCTTTCACGCGAGAAGATACTCTCATTGCTGGAAACCGCAGCAAAATTTGAGGAGAACCCCAACAGCAAGATTCTTGACGGCAAAGTTGTAGGTTCGCTCTTCTTTGAGCCCTCCACACGCACAAGACTGAGTTTTGAGACAGCCGCCAACCGCCTTGGCGCGCGCGTCATAGGTTTCAGCGATGCAGCCACAAGTTCGGCAAGCAAAGGCGAAACCCTCAAGGACACAATAATGATGGTATCAAGCTATGCCGATGTGATAGTAATGCGCCACCGTCTTGAAGGCGCAGCGCGCTACGCAAGCGAAGTGTCACCAGTTCCGGTAATAAACGCCGGAGACGGAGCCAACCAGCATCCGTCTCAGACAATGCTCGACCTCTACTCAATCCAAAAGACACAAGGCACGCTCGAGGGGCTGAACATACACCTTGTAGGAGACCTTAAATATGGCCGCACAGTGCACTCCCTGCTCCACGCAATGCGCCATTTCAATCCCACATTCCACTTCATTGCGCCCGAAGAGCTCCACATGCCCGAGGAGTACCGCATATTCTGCCGCGAAAACAACATCCCATTCACTGAAACCACAGAATTCAATGAAGATGTAATCTCATCGGCCGACATAATCTACATGACACGCGTGCAGCGCGAGCGCTTCAGTGACCTCATGGAATACGAGAAAGTAAAGAACTGCTACCGTCTTACCAGCTCAATGCTGGCAAACACCAAGGAGAACCTCCGCATTCTCCACCCGCTGCCCAGGGTAAACGAAATTGCGCACGACGTGGACGAGAACCCCAAGGCATACTATTTCCAGCAGGCACAGAACGGCCTTTATGTTCGCGAAGCACTTATATGTGACGTACTTGACATAAACATCTAAAAAAGCAAAGAACCATGAATAACGAGAATAATCACGCAATGCAGGTTACAGCCCTCTGCAATGGCACTGTAATCGATCACATACCGGCCGACAAGCTGTTTGCAGTCGTAAACCTCCTTGATATACCCTCAATGACCGGCAACGTCACCATAGGCTATAACCTCGACAGCAAGAAGCTCGGCAAGAAAGGTCTCATTAAGATTGCTGACAGATTCTTCACCGACGACGAAGTGAGCAAAATTTCGCTTGTTGCCCCCAGCGTTGTAATGAACACCATCCGCGACTACAAGGTAGTGGACAAACGCGAGGTAAAGATGCCCGACGAGCTGCACAACATAATCAAGTGCAACAACCTCAACTGCATCACCAACAACGAGCCCATGCCCACCCATTTCAATGTGACCAACCGCGCTGAAGGCATACTTAAATGCCGCTACTGCGAAAAGGAGGTAAACATAAACGACGTAGAGCTGCTTTAGCATGAAGATAGACTGGAAACCGGGTACAATGATATACCCTCTGCCGGCAGTTCTAATAACATGCGGCACCTCCCCCGAGGAATACAACATGCTCACCGTTTCATGGGCAGGCACCACATGCACCAACCCTGCAATGTGCTATATATCGGTTCGTCCCGAAAGACATTCATATCCCATAATCAAAGAGAGCGGGGAATTTGTTATTAACCTTACAACGGCAGCAATGGCGCGCGCCACCGACTGGTGCGGAGTACGTTCGGGCCGCGAATACGACAAGGCAAAGGAGACCGGGCTCACATACGGCCCGTCAAAAATGGTTAAAGCCCCCATAATAATGGAATCGCCCTTGAGCATAGAGTGCAAGGTAAAGCAGATTATTCCGCTCGGCTCGCACGACATGTTCCTTGCCGAAGTTGTAAACGTACAGGCCGACGACCGCTACCTGAACCCCGAAACAGGAGAATGGAACCTTGCAGCAGCCGACCCGCTTGTATACACCCATGGAAAATATTTCCATTTGGGTGATTTCATAGGCAAGTTCGGCTGGAGCGTAAAGAAAAAGTAAGCCCGCCCGGCACTGAAAACATTTGCCGCCACAGCCCGGACGCATAAAAAGCTGTAAATATGAAAAAAGGATTCGCAATAACAGTCTGCATACTCCTGCTGCTTCCATGCTGCATAACAGCACATGAGAAAGGGAAGGAGAAAAAGCCTAAGGCCATATTCAACGCAGGGTTCAAGGCCGGGTTTCAGGCTATAACATACAACGACCCCGAATTCAACATTGACGGCTACACCTATAACAAAAGCACTATCCAGAGCAACAGGATAGGCTACTCCATTGCCCCGTTCTTCCGCCTTTCATACGGCCGTCTTTATCTGCAGACCGATGCTGCTTTCGGCATTACCCGCCACTCATTTGACTTCACCGACTCCAATACGGCAACAATTGAAAACATTGTTCCCAACAGCACAGTCTACGAGCTAAAGACCTACTGCCTGCAAGTGCCGCTGCTTATAGGATACGATATTCTCAAGAAAGACGGCTACGGAATGAGCATATTCACCGGTCCGCGCACAAAATTCATCTTCACGGCACAAAGCGAGCAGAAGTTCAAGCATTTTGCCTACGAGGGGCTTGAAGAGGTGCTTAACGACAAGGTCTACTATTGGGAAATAGGGCTCGGAGTTAAAATCTACAATGTATTCTTTGATTTCGTATACGACCTTGGCCTTACCGACACGTCAAAGCAGATAATCTCGGAAAAAGAGGGAAAGGCATTCAGCATCAAGCATCGCGATAACATTCTCAGTTTCTCTGTAGGAATGATATTCTGATACATAAAAGAGGATGGCGGGCCGCAGCCCGCCATCCTCTTTCATGTATGCTGACAGCATTTTTACTGGTGCTCGTTGCGCAGCAGGTCGTTCACAGTCTTGACCGGATTGAATGTAATGAGCGGAACTTCAACAAAAATTGTATTCCAGTCGCTCATTGCGCCGTTCCACAAGCCCGGAAGCTCCATCGCCTTAAGTTCGCGTCCGTTCTTTGACTTGTGTGAAATAAAGCCGGTGTTCTTGTCAACATAAGAAGGCAAGTCAAACTTCTCGCCCTTGTAATTTCTTACAGCGCATACAAGGTCTACCGGATTAAAGTGAGTGCCGTTCTCAAACATTGACTTGGCAGCCTCATTGTTCATGTCAATCTGTGAGCTTTCAAGAATCTGCAAAGACACAGTTCCATCCTCATTGTATGCAAGGAACGGACCGCCGCCCGGTTCGCCTACATTCTTTACCATTCCGCAAACACGCATCGGACGGTTAAGCTTCTTGCGCAGATAAAGCACAAGGTCGCAATCCTCCATATTCTTGATTTCCTCGTTGCGGCACTGCAAATCCTGCTGCAGGAAACGAATCATCTCCTGAACCTCCTCATGGGTATATTTTCCGCTGTCAATAAGGTTAAGATACTCAAACGCCTTTTTCTGCTTCTCTACAAGAATTCCCGCAATGAGCTTCTTGTATGTTACAGTATCGTTCTTCAAACGGTCGGGAACAACATTGTCAATATTCTTGATGAAAATAACATCAGCATCAATGTCGTTCAGGTTCTCAATGAGCGCACCATGGCCGCCGGGACGGAACACCATTGCGCCATTCTCGCGGAAAGGAGCATTCTCGGCATCAACGGCAATAGTGTCTGTGCTCTGCTTCTGCTCCGAGAATGTTATCTCATATTTCACGCCGAACAAGCCCTCGTAATACTCCTTGCGCTCAGCAACAAGTTCCTCAAACAGCGCCCTGTGGTTAGGAGACACAGTAAAATGCAGCCTCACAGTTCCATTAGTGCCGGCATAAAGCGCACCCTCGACAAAATGCTCCTCGGCCGAAGTTCTTGGACCATCCCCGTATGTGTGGAACTTAAGCAATCCCTTTGGCAGAGTGCCGTAATTCATGCCTGTAAAATCGAGCAGATTGAAAACTACCTCCTTATACTTGCCCTGAGCAATAAGTTCCTTTACCGGAAGCGAATTGTTCTTTACACAGGCTGCATCAAGGTCGCCATAGAATGCAAACTTGTCAATGCACTCAAAGAACTTCTTTTCAAAAGCAGTCTCCGGCGCATTGTAATCAGCGCTGAGGAAAGCGAAAAGGTCTTTGAACATACGGCTTGCCGCACCCGATGCAGGAACAAACTTAAGAATAGACTTGCCGCCTGCGCAATATGCGTCCCAAACTTTCAGATACTCATCTGCTTCACTCTCCGACGGTGCCAAAACACCCTTTCCAATAGTGGCTGCAGCCTCAATCTTCAGAAAGGGGAATCCTGTCTTGAATTTTCTCAACTGCTCGGCAACCTGCTCGGCCGAAATGCCTTTCTTGCTCAAAAGAGCCTGATCTGCTTTGCTAATCATGATATAAAATTTTATTATGGTTTGTTACAAGTTCTTTCCACTCATAAAAGAGATGCCGCAAATATTTGCACAGTCATTCAATTAGCGAAAATAGGAATAAAATTGATAAAAGACAAAAAAAAGGGATTTTTTAATTATCTTCGCGGTAGAAAACAACAAGAAAAAGAGATTATGCAGGAGTTTTTAGTATTAAAAGAGGAAGAGAAGAGGGAAATCCTTGAGCAATTCATCACGCTCAGGAGAAGCCTCGAAGAGAGAATGCCTGCCGCAGACTACAGATTCATAAAGGAAAAGGTTTCAAGTGCAATGCAGTCGGGCAAATTAGCCAGAGACGGATTCGGGTTCAACCCCATCATCGTTGACCTGCAGACAGCCTGCATTGTGGGCGGCGAGATAGGTTTCCAGCGCGAAATCATAATGAGCATACTGCTCAACCGCTGCATAGAGGCCGGCACAGCGACAATAGAAGAGGCCAAGCAGCAGTTTGGCGAAAGCACAGCCAACATTTTGCAGAACCTTGCGCAGATTACAGCCCTTTACGCAAAAAGCCCCACTATTGAAACCGAAAACTTCAGGAATCTGCTGCTGTCGTTCACAAACGACATGCGCGTGATACTGATTATGATTGCCAGCCGACTGGTAATGCTGCGCCGCCTGTTCAACTCGGCCGATGAGAGCGCACGCAAATTAGTTGCACGCGAAGCCACCAAACTATACATTCCGCTTGCCCACAAGCTCGGTTTCTACAAATTGAAATCGGAAATGGAGGACTTGTCGCTCCGCTACACCGAAACGGAAATCTACAACGAGCTTAGCCGCAAGCTTGAGGAGACAGCCGCATCGCGCGAGGACTACATTGCATCCTTCATCAAGCCTATCGAAAAGATGCTGAAGATGCAGCCGCATCTTAAGTACCGCATCAAGGGACGCACAAAATCCATAAACTCCATCTGGCAGAAGATGAAGAAGCAGCAGCGTCCCTTTGAGCAGATATACGACCTCTTTGCAATACGCATAATAATAGACAGCGAGCCGCAGAACGAAAAGAGCGAATGCTGGCATGTATATTCAATAATTGCCGACATGTACACCCCAAACCCCCACCGCCTGCGCGACTGGCTCTCTGTGCCCAAGAGCAACGGTTACGAGTCGCTGCATACAACAGTAATGGGCCCCGAAGGACGCTGGGTAGAGGTGCAGATACGCACAGAGCGCATGGATGCTGTTGCCGAGCACGGTCTTGCAGCACATTGGCGCTACAAGGGAATAAAGAGCGAAAAGGGGCTTGACAACCTGCTTGCCTCAATACGCGACACGCTGCAAAACCTAAGCGAGGAGGAGACAACCGCCAACAAGTTCAAGATGGAGCTCTACAAGGACGAGATATTCATCTTCACCCCAAAGGGCGACCTTTACCGTCTTGCAAAAGGAGCTACAATCCTTGACTTCGCATTCAGCATACACACCGGGCTTGGCTGCAAGTGCACCGGCGCGCTCGTCAACGGACGCAATGTGCCATTACGCCATGTACTGAACAATGGCGACCAGGTGGAAATCATAACATCGAACAGCCAGACACCCAAACAGGCATGGCTGAATATAGCACAGACCGGACGCGCCCGCAGCAAGATACGCCAGGCACTTAAAGAGATAAGCGCAAGGCAGGCCGACATGGGCCGCGAGACCGTAATACGCAAGCTCAAGAACCATAAAATTGAGTTTGATGAATCTGTAATGGACCACCTTATCCGCAAGATGGGCTACAAGCGACTGAGCGACTTCTTCCAGCATGTAGCCGAGGGGCACATTGATGTTGGCGAAATACTTAAGCGCTACCAGGCACTCACAAACCCCGAAAGCGAACAGGGCGACACTGCACGCAGCGCCGGCGGGTTCACATTCATTAGCGACAAGGAGAGCCGCGGCTCACAGGACGTGCTTGTCATTGAGCGCAATCTCAAAGGCGTTGATTACAAGCTTGCAAAATGCTGCGCGCCTATATTCGGCGACGAGATATTCGGGTTTGTTACCATAAACGGCGGCATCTCAATCCACCGCAAGGACTGCAGCAACGCAAAAGAGCTTCAAGAGCGTTACCCTTACCGCGTAATAGAGGCCCGCTGGAGCGACATTGACAACAGCAGCACCCTGTTCCCAGTAACACTGCGCATTGTAGGCCATGACGACATTGGCATCGTAAACAACATAACCTCAGTAATATCACAGGAAAAGGACGTAATGATGCGGGGCATAAACATTGAGTCGCACGACACCCTGTTCTCCGGAACACTCTCGCTTATGATAAACGACAAGCTAAAGCTCAACAAGCTCATAGGAAAAATTGAGAACATTAAGGGCGTGAAACAGGTAAAAAGAGGTTAAAACAACAAAAAACTGCAAAATAGCAAAAGAAAAGGTATAATTTTGCAAAAAAAGAAGAGACTATGAAAAAAGCATTATTTATAACCGCCGCATTATTTCTGTCAATGACAGCGTATGCGCAGAAAGCAGAGATAAAATTTGACAACACAACTGTCGACCTTGGCAAGTTCGGGCCTGAGGATGTAATCAAGCAGTGCAACTTCACGTTCAAGAACACAGGCGATGCAAACCTGTACATTCATCAGGTAATACCCTCATGCGGATGCACAAGTGAGAGTTTTCCAAAGCACGCAATTAAGCCGGGCGAAAGCGGCACTATTGTCCTCACCTACAACGGCACAAAAAAAGGCGCAAGAAAGTTCAGGACAAGCATTCTCGTCCACAGCAACGCCAAGCACGAAATGACAAAAATCTACATAAAGGGCGAACAGCTCCCCCGCCCCATCCATGAGGTAGAGGAAATTACCGTTGAAGAGTAATACCCCGCCGGTACTTATCCCGGCTCAGTAGAAATTTACTTTGTGTAACGCAATTTTGGTATAATAGAATTATTATTCCTTGATTCGTTTTACCCTTAATCTGTTGTCTTTTATTCTCCTGTTTTCGTTCTATCACATACTTTTCATGACTGAAAAGTATGCAAAAGGTCCCGGCACACGGAAATTCCAGTCGGCCTCTTCTTTGTTCAAGAGTCGCAAGCGACATCTTTCAGTCAAAGAGGTCTTGCCGCTTGAACTTTCTGTTTGATTTTTGGGTGCTGCGGAACACCCTCAGTTACCCGCTTGCAAGCAACCGTGTAACCAGCGGTCAAACAATCCTCGCACTATTTCCAAAAATCAAACAGGCTCAAGCTGTGGAATTTAACGGTGCCGGTTAAAGAAATTACCTGTGCTTATCATTGCGCAATT
>JAFXAR010000053.1 GCA_017516885.1 Bacteroidaceae bacterium | reverse complement strand
TCAAACTCTTCGTTGTATATATGTATCTGTTACGCCATAATGGCGTTACTTTACTTATTGAAATTGTTTGTACTGGCCGGTTTCATTTGCGAGCATGTCAAATTTTTGACGGTTCGTTATTTTTTAACTGTTCCTTACTTACCTTTCCTGCATTGAAAAAAAACTTCAATGCGGGTACGTTGTACTGCTTGTCTGTATGGAATGCTGTCAAGGATCATCTTTGCCTAACCGGAAACGCGTTCGTTCCCGAAAGCGAGTGCAAAGGTATAACGATTTTTTGAACCGGCAAACAAAAGGAGAAGAAATTTCAACAAAAATTTAAAATTATTTGCATTCACCGCCTTTTCAGTGTCATTTTTCAAAACCTTGTGTCATTTTTCAAAATAATTCACAAAATACAGCCAAATTCTTTCTTCAAAAATATACCAAAAAAAAGTGTATTCATTTTGCGCTCCGGCCTAATTGCACTATCTTTACATCTATAATAAAAAGGCAATGATTGACAGAAGGACAATTGAACTGATAATGGACACCGCAAAGGTTGAGGATGTGGTGGGAGAGTTTGTTGCACTGCGCAAACGCGGCGTGAACATGATTGGACTGTGCCCATTCCATAACGAAAAGACCCCATCGTTTACAGTGTCTCCGGCAAAGAATCTGTGGAAATGCTTCGGTTGCGGCAAGGGCGGCAAGCCTGTACATTTTATAATGGAGCACGAGCAGCTGAGCTATCCCGACGCCCTGCGCTGGCTTGCCAAGCGCTACCATATTGAAATAAAGGAGCGCGAACTAACTGACGAGGAGAAGCGCGAGGAGAGCATGCGCGAAAGCCTTTTCGTCATCAACCAATATGCCTTACAGCACTTTATTGACACGCTTCACAACACCGAAGAGGGGAAGGCTATCGGGCTTAATTACTTCCGTCACCGCGGACTGCGCGACGAAACAATAAGGAAATTCTGCTTAGGATACTCGCTTGAACGCCGCGACTCTTTTGCAAAAACTGCCGTAGCGGCCGGATACAACCCCGAGCTCATAGCCAAGGCGGGCGTATGCTACAGCACCGATGACGGAAGATTGCAGGACCGCTTTTGGGGACGCGTGATTTTCCCGGTACATACACTATCGGGCAAGGTGGTTGCGTTCGGCGGACGCGTGCTGCAGACAAACGCCAAGGCCGCAAAGTATGTAAACTCACCCGAGAGTGAAATCTACCACAAGAGCGACCATCTCTACGGTCTCTATTTCGCCAAGCAGGCAATCATGCAGAAAAACCGCTGCATACTTGTAGAGGGGTATCTTGACGTAATATCAATGTACCAGGCCGGAATAGAAAATGTAGTTGCCTCATCGGGCACATCATTGACAACAGGACAGATAAGGCTCATCCACCGCTTCACCGACAACGTGACGTTGCTCTACGACGGCGACAAGGCCGGAATAAAAGCCTCAATACGAGGCATTGACATGCTGCTTGAGGAGGGCATGAACATCAACGTAGTGCTCCTGCCTGAAGGAGAAGACCCCGACAGCTACGCGCAGAGCCACTCCACAGAAGAGGTTGAGGAATACATCGAGCGCAACAAGGTAGACTTCATAAGATTCAAGACCAATCTTCTGCTTGACGAAGTGGGCGAAGACCCGATACGCCGCGCAGGCCTTATCGGCGACGTTGTAAAGAGCATCGCCGTTGTGCCCAACGAGATTCTCCGCAGCGAATACATAAAAAAATGCAGCGACATGCTAAGCGTCAGCGAACAGCTGCTTGTAAAGGAGACCGCAAAGATACGCATGAAGAGAGCCGAGGAACAGCAAAAAAACAATTATGCTGAGCAGGCTCAAGAGGCGCAAAATGCAGAGACGCCCCAGGAAACACCCGTCATTGACGAATTCCAGCAGAATATAATAGAGAGCTATAACAACCCGCTCCGCCACAAGGAAAAGGCAATAATCCAGTTCATGCTCAAGAACGGCAGCAAGCTGCTGCAAGTGCCCGAAAGCAAGGAGAACAACACCCCGGCATTTACAGAAACGGTAATCTCACACCTATACTACTCTTTTGAGGGCGACGGAATAGAATTCAGCACCCCACTGTACAAAAAGATATTTGACGAGGCATGCGAGCACGCAACAGACATAAATTTTGACCCCGAGAATCACTTCCTCTCGCACCCCGACCCCGAAATATCTGCTCTGGCGGCAGAACTTTGCGGCGAACGCTACCTTTTGAGCAAATTCTTCAGCGAGCAGAAGAGCGACGAGCGCAATGAACTCGCTGTAATGTTTGAGCAGACAACACGCCTCGCCATTGCCTACAAATTGAGCATAGTTGACGAGATGCTGAAAACCGCCATGGCGAAGCTAAAAGACCCCGCCGTAGCAGCCGACGCGGCCGCACTGCAGGAGACAATGGAGGAGTTCAAGTTCCTAAAGGAGACGCAGCAGGCGCTCAACAATGTGCTTCGCGGTTATGGGTTCGGGCATGTAGCGCTGAGCATCTAATCCTTTCACGCGCGTATATATAATAAGGAACAAGCAAATAAAAAACATAGGTTGCACTTTTGGGTGCAACCTGCCTTATTCTACTCATGCTCTCCGATTTGAAGTTTTCACTTTTAAAAAAGCCACAAAGGGCAAAAAGGCGAAAAACCCCAAAAGGGAAAAGCAGTTTTCACATTTCCGCTTTGACAACACTGTCTATTAGCAACCCGCACGGCATAAACTTCGTCTACGCTTCGTGCGACTAATTGCTGCCAGTGTTGTCTAAACTTCAAGCAAAGCTTTCAGTTTTCAGTTTTCAGCTTTGACAACACTGTCTATTCGCAACCCGCACGGCATAAACTTCGTCTATGCTTCGTGCGACTAAATGCTGCCAGCGTTGTCTAAACTTCAAGCAAAGTTTTCAGCTTTCAGTTTTCCGTTTTCCGCTTTCAGTTTCCAAACATCATCTGTTGCGGAGCAGATTCATAAACTCCTCGCGGGTTTTTGCCTGGTTGAATGCACCGCAAAAATCGGACGTAGTGGTTACAGAATTCTGTTTCTTTACGCCACGCATCTGCATGCACAGATGCTGGGCCTCAACAACAACCATAACCCCCAACGGATTAAGCGTCTTTTGAATGCACTCCTTAATCTGAAGCGTCATTCTCTCCTGCACCTGCAGACGGCGAGAGAAGACCTCCACCACGCGGGCAATTTTGCTTAGCCCGGTTATGTAACCGTTAGGAATATATGCCACATGCACTTTGCCAAAGAAAGGCAGGATATGATGTTCGCACAACGAATAGAAGTCAATGTCCTTTACTATGACCATCTGGCTATAATCCTCCTTGAACATTGCCGCACGAAGAATAGCCTCAGGGTCTTCGGCATATCCGGCAGTTGTATCAAGAATAGCGCGCGCAACACGTTCAGGGGTTTTTAAAAGCCCCTCGCGCTGAGCATCCTCGCCTATAAGCGAGAGCATCTTGCTGCAGCACTCCTTCAATCCCTCTATCCTCTTTTCTCTCTCTTCAGCTTCCATTATTCAATCAATAAGGCAGGTTAATAAGGCACTTCTTTATATAAAGTTCCTTGAATTTCTTGGTTTTCTTCAGTTGCAGCATAACGGCCTCGGCCTCCTCGCGCGTACGGTAATCGCCGTAAAGGCAGAGGCGGATAGGAGACTCAAACACCACATACACCTCAGCGCCGGGGAACTCCTTGCGCATCTTTGCCTCCATCTTCTTGGCTGCATCAAGAGCCTCTCTTGAGTTGTTTCCGGAATATACTACAACACGGAAACCCTCAACCATGGGGGTTTCGCTGTCAGCCGATGACATCTTCTCCATCAGCTTTACCAGCTGCTCGGGCTGGTTTATCTTTACCTTAGGGCCAAAGAGTGAACGCGACTCGAGTTTTTCAACAATACTGATCTGCGCCCAAAGACCTTGGGTGCAGAACAGTATTGCAATTATCAGCAGTATTCTCTTCATTACTTAAAAGCATCAATGATACCCTTGAAGTCGGCAACCTTAAGAGCGGCACCGCCAATAAGGCCACCATCAACATTAGGATTAGCAAAAAGTTCCTTTGCATTGCTTGGCTTGCAGCTGCCGCCATAGAGAATAGAGGTGTTCTCAGCAACCTCATTGCCATATTTCTCGGCAATTGTTGAACGGATGTATGCATGAATCTCCTCAGCCTGCTCAGGAGTAGCTGTCAAGCCTGTACCGATAGCCCAAACCGGCTCGTAAGCAAGAACAATCTTAGAGAAGTCCTCAGCTGAGAGGTCATAGAGAGAACCTGCGAGCTGCTCAAATACAACCTGATTCTGAATACCCTGGTTACGCTCCTCAAGAACCTCGCCAATGCAGAAGATTGGTGTAAGGCCGTTAGCAAGCGCGAGCTGAACCTTCTCCTTGAGAATCTCAGGAGTTTCACCATAATAAGCACGGCGCTCAGAGTGGCCAAGAATAACATACTTTGCACCTGTTGATGCAACCATAGATGCAGAAACCTCACCGGTGTATGCACCCGAAACCTTATCTGCGCAGTTCTCAGCACCAACGCCAATAACAGCAGCGTCAACAATAGGAGTTACCGATGCAAGGTGAATGAATGGAGTGCAGATAACTACATCGCAATTGGGCTTGTCAGCAGCCAAAGCCTCGTTAAGTTCCTTTGCAAGTGCAATACCCTCCTGAAGATTCATGTTCATCTTCCAGTTTCCTGCTACAATGTTCTTTCTCATTTTTCTTTAATTTTAAGGTTACTAATATTTTGTATTTATGCATTAACATTATCAGCGCCATCATCCACTGCATTTGCCCCACTGCTATCTGCCTCAGCCTCTTTGCTGCCAGAAGGGCACATCTGTTCATTTTCGTCCTTGCCGGCCGGCGCATCCTGCGGGATTTCACGCGCTGTGGCACGGCAAACAAACAAGTCAACCAAGCAGAAGAAGATAATTGGCAACACAAGCGCAAGTATCCAGAAAGTCCATCCCTTCATATACTCTACTGCCGTATCGCTCTTCTCAACCACCTTCACAGGGGAGGCCGCAAATGTCTCTATTGAGGGCAAATCGGCAACATTCCATTTGCCGGCAATGACACCGTTTTTCAGAAGCAGCATGCCCGGATTGGCACGTATAATCCTGCCCAGCAATGCCTCATCGCTCCAGTAAAGGGGATATTCAGCACCAGTGCGCTTGCGCCAAAGTTCAATTTCATCATTATCGGATGCGGTAGCCGCATAGAACGGTATATCATTTTCAAGACAATAGTCATAAAGGTCGTTAATCTTGTCAACCCTGCTTACAGAAGCCGTCTCCAATCTCTCAATTACAACAAAGCAGACGTATCCGGTATCGGCAAGCATCTCTTCGGTGGCATCATAGTCCTCCTCCCAATCTACAATGGAAAAATCCCCCACTATTGGCTTTTCGCCCTGCTTTACAACCTCCGCACGGCTGCTTACACATGTCCATGTACTGTCGGGCACTTCATTTTCGGGCAGTTCCATGGTCTCGCCATTACGCTCGTAAGTGTAATAAACCATATACTCATCGGGCGTGCCCTGCGCCAGACGCCTGAGGTCAGTGCCTATTGCATAGCGGCTGAAATCTATCACCGGCAAGTGCGAAAAACTCATGATCTGGACAATGGCTATGTAGAAGATAGAGTATATTGTCACCATCCAGCGGCATCTTGAGCTCACATTATACACAAACCGCTTGCGGCCAAGAAACACCACAAGAGAAAGCAGCAGCAACGCCACATTCTTTGCGAATGTCTCGCCATTTGTCAATGTCACAGCCTCGCCAAAGCATCCGCAATCATCAACACTGCTGTTTGCATAAATAAACAGCGTAAGCAGTGTGAAGAACATCATAAGCAGTGGCGCTGCCGCAGAAACAAACTTGCGATAGACACCGGTAAGCAGAAAAACTCCTAACAGGAACTCCAGTGCCGCCTGCACTACTGCAAAGAACATGGCCCAGTCTTCAGAAGGAGCGTCAACCGAGAACAGCACCATGTACTCCTTCATCTTGTACATAGCGCCTATAGGGTCTACCGCTTTCACGAAACCCGATACAGCAAGAACCAACGCAAGCACAAAGCGGCAGGCATTGGTTGCTAACGTGAATATTTTCTTACTCAGCAACGCCATTCTTTATCAGTCCGAAGACCGCATAGTTTATCATATCCATGTAATTGGCATCAACGCCCTCCGAAACCTTTGTCTCGCCTCCAAGCTCCTCAATCTGCTTGGTGCGCCATATTTTTGTAAGTATCAGGTCGGTATACGAAGTTGTCCTCATACCGCGCCACGCCTCGTTGTAGTCATGATTTTTCCTTTTCATCAGCTCAAGGGTTTCCTGCGCCTTTTTGTCGTAAAGCGCCATGGCCGCATCGGGAGTGATGTCACAAGCATCGGCATATCCCAGCTCAAGCTGCACAAGTGATATTATGCCATAGTTCACTATGCCTATAAGTTCCGATGTTATACCCTCGCCCACCAGATTTTCAGCGCCAGTTTCAAGGTTGCGTATGCGCTTTGCCTTTATGAAGATTTGGTCGGTAAGCGATTCGGGGCGCATTATTCTCCATGAAGCGCCGTAGTCGTAGAGCTTTTTGCTGAAAAGGTCGCGGCACACGGCAAGAACCCTCTCAAACTCCCTGTTAGTATTTTTTATGTTATCTGCCATTGTATTTCATTTTTAAGCATCAGCCTTTGGATACTTGCGGAACCAGCTGCTGATTTTCAATTTCATAACACCGAAGAAAGCCTCGCTGAATATTCCACCGCTCATTTTCGACGTTCCAAGCACACGGTTTACGAATATCACAGGCACTTCCTTTATTTTGAACCCGCACTTATATGTAGTGAATTTCATTTCAATCTGGAACGCATAACCCTTGAAACGTATGCTGTCAAGGTCAATCGTCTCAAGCACCTTACGGCGGTAGCAGTTGAAGCCCGCTGTGGTGTCGCACACCGGCAGGCGTGTTATGAAACGCACATATTTTGATGCAAAATATGACATAAGCACGCGTCCCATAGGCCAGTTAACCACATTGACACCGGTAACGTAACGGCTTCCTATGGAGAGGTCGTAACCCTCATTGGCACATGCGGCATAAAGCAGCGGAACATCATCGGGGTTATGCGAGAAATCGGCGTCCATCTCAAAGATATAGTCGTATTTGCGTTCAATAGCCCATTTGAAGCCGGCAATATACGCCGTTCCAAGCCCAAGCTTGCCCGAGCGTTCGATTATATGAACCCTGCCGGGATTCTCCCTGATAAGCTCCTTTACAATGGCAGCTGTGCCATCGGGAGAACCGTCATCAACAACAAGCACATCAAAGGGGTGTTCAAGAGCAAGAAGAGTACGAATCATCCTCTCGATATTCTCCTTCTCGTTATACGTTGGAATAATTATTACGCTGTCACTCATTTCAATTTCATTTTGCGGGCACACTCACATTGTCCAATATCAAGAAACTGTTTTGAAATTATCATGAACTTCAATAATTCCAAAACAGTTTCTATGCACAAAGGTAGAAGATTTTTTGCTTTATTTCAAATTATAATGTCAATAAAATACAAATATTTGCCCCAAAGGGGCATAAGCGTTCGTTTTTTGGTGCATTTTTCGTTTTTTATAACTAACTTCGCGCTGAAAAAGATTACACCAACGTGGAAAACAAAAGACTATTCATAGAGACTTACGGCTGCCAGATGAATGTAGCCGACAGCGAGGTCATAGGCTCAATTCTCAAAGTAGCAGGTTACAGTGTTTGCGACGACATTAAGGATGCCGACCTAATTCTGCTGAACACATGCTCAATCCGTGACAACGCTGAGCAGAAGATATACGGCCGCTTAGACCAATTGAACGCCATGCGCCGCGGTAAAAGCACCCTCGTGGGTGTGGTAGGATGCATGGCCGAACGGGTAAAGGAGCAGCTCATCAAGGAGTACAAAGTGAACATTGTGGCAGGGCCTGACACCTATCTGTCTCTGCCCGAGCTTATCGCACAGGCAGAACTGGGGCACGCCGCAATGAACATTGAACTGTCAACCACAGAGACCTACCGCGACATAATACCAATGCGAATATGCAGTGGCAACGTATCGGGATACATTTCAATTATGCGAGGCTGCAACAATTTCTGCCACTACTGCGTAGTGCCTTATACACGCGGACGTGAACGAAGCAGAGATGTACAGAGCATACTGAACGAGGCCGACGACCTTGTGGCAAAGGGATTTAAGGAGATTATACTGCTGGGACAGAATGTAAATTCATACTGCTTTGAAAGCGAGGATGGGGAAAAGACTACTTTCCCGCAACTGCTCCGCAAGGTGGCAAGACACGCGCCCGGAACAAGAATAAGATTCACAACATCGCACCCCAAGGACATGAGTGACGAAACGCTGCGCGTAATAGCCGAAGAGCCCAATGTGTGCAAGAGCATACATCTGCCGGTGCAGAGCGGAAGCAGCGCAATGCTCAAAGCCATGAACCGCAAATACACCCGCGAATGGTATCTCGACCGCATTGAGGCAATACGCCGCATTGTCCCCGACTGCGGCATATCAACCGACATCATTGCCGGATTCTGCAGCGAGACTGAGGAAGACCACCAGCAAACACTCTCGCTTATGAAATACTGCTCCTACGATGCCGCATTCATGTTCAAGTACTCCGAACGCCCCGGCACATTCGCCAGCAAGCACATGAAGGACGACATTGAGGACAGCGAGAAGGTGCGCCGCCTGAATGAGATTATCGCCCTGCAGCAGGAGTGCTCGGCCGCAAACAACAGGAAATGCATTGGGCAAACATACGAAGTTCTTATTGAAGGGGTTTCCAAGCGCTCAAGAGAGCAGTTCTTCGGACGCACCGAACAGAACCGCACAGCCGTGTTCGACCGCAAGGGATACAGAATTGGCGATTTTGTAAAAGTGAAGATAAACGACTCAACGGCAGCGACACTGCTTGGAGAGATTGTTGACTGAGAGGGAGAGCGGCAATTCCTGCACGTTGAATAAAAATTTACGCACTAAGCGAAACCACCCCGAAAGCCGTCGGCTTTCGGGGTGGTTTCGCTTAGCTATTACTTTTTACCCGGCGACTGCAGGCGCTCCTGCATTCTCTCCTCGTAACTTTTGCGCTTAGCCTTAGGCATCACAAGCCATAGAACCAAATAGAAAAGCACCGGGCTGCCAACACCCACAAACGCAAGTATCACCCATAGAAGGCGCACGCTATTCACGTTCCAGCCGAAATGCCCGGCAATGCCGGCAGCAACGCCGGCTATCATTGCATTTTCAGATCTTAGCAACTTCCCCATAACTGCAAATTATTTCTCCTCGGGCATCACAAGCCAAAGGATAAGATAAGCAAGCAGACCGCAACCGCCAAGCAGAATAGCAGCCAGCCAAATTATGCGAACAATTTTTGTATCAAGGTCAAAATACTTTGCAACACCGGCACAAACACCGGCAACCTTCTTGTCTGAGACAGAACGAACAAATTTCTTCATTTTTAATAGCGTTTAATCGTTAAATTTCACTTTCGGACGCAAAATTAACAAATAATACAACATCCAATTGTTAAAAAATGCAATTTTTTACAGACTCGTGCATAAAAATCACGAAAAAGAGAACATTTTTGCTTTAAATGGTGTATTTTTGTATCAAATTATGGGTAATTGCGCCCTTTCAAAAGCGAAAATGGAACAAGAAAAGGCAAAAACCTTAGTGGAATTCAAGAAATGCCCATGCTGCAACAGCACGGAAATATCGAAGCGCTTCACCTGCAAAGACCAGTTTGCAACAGGTGAAATGTTTGATGTTTTCGAGTGTTCTGGCTGCGGATTCGTATTCACCCAGGGATTTCCAGATGAAAAGGAAATAGGGCGTTATTACGAATCACAGGAATACATATCGCACAGCAACACCAGCAAGGGACTTATAAACAAGATATACCACTGCGTGCGTTCAATAATGCTGCGTCGCAAGGTGCGCCTTGTAAAGAGACTGACCTTATTGAAGAGCGGCAAAATCCTTGACTACGGTGCAGGCACCGGATACTTCGCAAACGCCATGAAGCATGCCGGCTGGGAGGTGACAGCCATTGAGAAAAGCCCCGGCGCACGCAAGCTGGCAAAGGAGGAGTTAGGCATGGACCTTCTGCCCGAAAGCGCATTGCCCGAAATAAAGGAGAAGGCTTTTGACGTTGTCACATTGTGGCACGTTATGGAACACATACAGGAACTCGGCAATTTCTGGGACGAGCTCCACCGCATACTTGACGACACCGGCATAGCAATTGTGGCCGTGCCAAACTGCAAGTCATACGATGCCGCAAAATACAAAGAGCACTGGGCCGCATACGATGTTCCGCGCCACTTGTGGCACTTTACCCCCCACGCCATAATGAACTACGGCGAAAAGCACGGATTCATACTCGAAAGGCAGTACACCATGCCGTTTGACGGTTTCTACATATCAATGCTGAGCGAGAAGTACAAAGGGAACAGCATGCCGGGACTGAGAGGATTCTGGAATGGCTTTAAGGGTTGGTGCGCGCAAAGCAGAAGAAAGAACGCGAGCAGTTCTATAATTTACGTATTCAGAAAGAAAAGATGAGCAAGCAGGTATTCAAAGTACAGACAATTAGCGTTTATATCAGTACCACATTGGTACTGCTGTTGCTTGGCATAATGGGCATTCTTTTTGTGGGCGCGCAATCCGTGTCTGAAAAAATGCAGGAGAGCCTCGGAGTGCAAGTAATCATAAACAAAGGCACTGAAGAAAGCAGCATAAAAAGCCTTGAAGGAAACCTTCAAAAGAAGAACTACCTGGGCAGCATGAAATATATCTCGGAAGAGCAGGCTCTTGAAGAGGAGATAAAGGCATTGGGGACAGACCCGCGTGAAATGCTCGGCGGACACAACCCCTATGAGGCATCCTTTGAGATAACCCTAAAACCCGAATATGCAAACGCCGACTCGCTTGTAAACATTGAAAAGGAACTTCTGCGCAACAAAAATGTAAAGGAAGTAATCTACCAAAAGGAACTTATGAGCGAGGTTAACAGCAGCATAAAGAAATCGGGGGCTGCAATGACCGTGCTGCTTGTAATGCTCATGCTTATATCTTGGTCGCAGATAAGCAACCTTGTCAGGCTGTCAATATACTCAAAGCGCTTTCTGCTCCACACAATGAAGCTTACCGGCGCAACATGGGCTTTCATACGCCGCCCATTCATCATAAGCAACATGCTCATAGGCCTGACATCGGGAATCGTGGCCAACCTGATAATCCTTGCTGGTCTGTACTCCCTGAGCAGCAGTGAGCCCGCCGTAATGCAGTTCCTGCCTTTTGGAAAGCTGGCGGTTGTGGGCGCAATAGTTATATTGTTTGGCATGTCAATATGCAGCTTGTGCGCATTTTTATCGGTAAACCGATTCCTTCGCATGCGCAACAACGACCTCTATTTCATATAAAAAAACAGTTACAAAAATGGATAAATCAAATTTTGCATTCGGAAAAATCAATTACATCCTGCTGGCAATAGCAGTGCTGGCAATTGTAATTGGATTCGTACTAATGACCGGTCCAAGTTCAACAGAGACCCACTTTGAACCGGACATCTTCAGTTTCAGAAGAATAAAGTTAGCCCCTGCAATCTGCTTTTCAGGGTTCATATTCATGATTGTGGCAATAATGGTTAAGCCCAAGGACAAGAACAAAAAAGAATAAGCAACATGGATATACTGCAAACCATTATCATCGCTATAGTTGAAGGACTTACCGAGTTTCTTCCGGTATCGTCTACCGGACACATGATTATTGCGCAGAACGTATTGGGAGTGCCAAGCAACGACTTTGTAAAGGCTTTTACCTTTATTATACAGTTCGGAGCCATACTGTCAGTTGTAGTTCTTTACTGGAAACGCTTCTTCCAGCTCAACCACACCCCGGCACCTGAAGGCGCAGGTGCGTTCAGGCGTTTCCTCCACAAATACGATTTCTACTGGAAACTGTTCGTAGCCTTTATTCCGGCCGCAGTCCTTGGCCTGCTCTTCAGCGACATGATTGACGAAATGCTGGAAAACGTAACAGTGGTTGCTGTAACACTTATCCTTGGAGGCATATTCATGCTCTTCTGCGACAAGATATTCAACAAGGGCAGCGACAACACCGAGCTTACCGAAAAGCGCGCCTTTTGGGTGGGCATGTTCCAGTGCATATCAATGATACCGGGCGTTTCACGCTCAATGGCCACCATTGTGGGAGGTATGGCGCAGAAGCTGAGCCGCAAGAAGGCCGCCGAATTCTCATTTTTTCTTGCCGTGCCCACAATGTTTGCAGCAACAATGTTCAAAATGCTCAAGCTCGTTACAAATGAGGAGAGCTTCAACACACTGAAGGACAACCTTGACATACTGCTTATAGGAAACCTGGTGGCATTTGCAGTGGCACTGCTTGCAATAAAGTTCTTCATAAGCTTCGTAACCAAGTACGGTTTCAAGGCATTCGGCTGGTACAGGATAATACTGGGAGGAATAATCCTCATAATGCTGCTAACCGGACATAACCTCACTATAGTATAATGATGGATTTTGCCGCAGGAGAAATAATACCGATATACAAGCCCTACACCTGGACATCGTTCCAGATAGTAAACAAGATACGCTACCACCTTAGCCGTAAGTACGGAATAAAGAGATTCAAGGTTGGACACGCGGGAACACTCGACCCTTTAGCGACAGGCGTCTTGCTGCTATGCACTGGAAAGGCAACAAAAAAAATAGAGGAGCTGCAAAGCCATACAAAGGAGTATGTGGCAGAGATAATGCTTGGGGCAACAACCCCCTCGTTTGACATGGAGCACCCGGTGAACGCAACCTACCCGCACGAACACATTACGCGGGAGATGGTTGAAGAGACACTGAAAAGGTTCGTCGGGGACATTGAGCAGCGCCCACCGCTGTTTTCGGCATGCAAGGTTGACGGCAAGCGCGCATACGACCTCGCACGCAAGGGAAGCGACATGGAGCTTGCGCCCAAGCCAATACGCATAGACTCCATTGAGCTGCTGCAGTGCGAACTGCCCAAAATAAGGATACGCGTAGTCTGCGGAAAAGGGACATACATACGCTCCCTTGCACGCGACATTGGCGAAGCCCTTGACAGCGGAGCTTACCTTACAGCACTTGAAAGAACCAGAGTAGGCAAATATGAATTAACAGATTGTATAACACCGGAGGCATTCCCCGAATGGCTCGAAAAACAGTTAGAATCATGACAACAGACGAACATTTTCTGATAAATGGACAGCATATGAAATTATCGCAGTTCAAATACAAACTGCCCGATGAGCGCATTGCCCTTTACCCATTGGACTGCCGTGACGAATCAAGACTTCTTGTGCTGCACAGAAAGAGCGGAGAAATTGAACACCGCCTGTTCAAGGAGGTTATAGAATATTTCGATGAAAAGGACCTTTTTGTAATGAACGACAGCAAAGTGTTCCCCGCCCGCCTTTACGGAAACAAGGAGAAGACAAATGCCCAGATAGAGGTATTCCTGCTGCGCGAGCTCAACGAAGAGTTCCGCCTGTGGGACGTGCTCGTTGACCCTGCCCGCAAAATCCGCATCGGCAACAAGCTCTATTTCGGCGAGGACAACTCAATGGTAGCCGAGGTCATTGACAACACAACCTCACGCGGCCGCACACTCCGCTTCCTCTACGATGGCCCCCACGACGAGTTCAAGAGAGCGCTTTTTGCGCTTGGAGTAGCACCGCTGCCCGAGGATTTCAAGCGTCTGCGCAAGGAAGAGCCCGAGGATCTTGTAAACTTCCAGACATACTTTGCACGCAAGGAAGGTTCTGTGACAGCATCATTCGCCGGCCTTCACTTCACACGCGAGCTCATGAAGCGCATGGAGATAAAGGGAATTGACACAGCATTTGTTACAATGCACACAGGACTTGGATGCTTCCGCGAGATTGACGTCGAGGACCTCACAAAGCACAAGATGGACAGCGACCTTATAAGCGTTGACACCGAGGCTGTTCAGCTCGTAAACAAGGCAAGAACCGACGGACGCAGAATATGCGCAGTAGGCACATCGGTTCAGCGCGTGCTTGAAACAGCAACCCTAACAGGAGGCATGCTCAAGGAATTTGACGGCTGGACAAGCAAGTTCATTTTCCCCGAGTACGAATTCCAGGTTGCCAACTGCATGATAGCAAACTTCTATGCGCCCTACTCTACAATGCTCATGCTCACAGCAGCATTCGGCGGATACGACAATGTGATGAAAGCATACAATGTTGCGCTTGACGAGGGTTACCGTTTCGGTCTTTACGGCGACGCAATGCTAATCATTGACTAATGAAAGTATACCTTGGCCTTGGAACAAACATAGGCAGCAAGAAAGATAACCTGACGCGAGCGATAGACCTGCTATCGCTCGCGCTTGGCAAATGCGCGGCACTATCGCAGTTCATAGAAACAGCCCCCTGGGGCTTTGAAAGCAGCAACACTTTCCTCAACTGCGCAGCAGCGTTCGACACCATGCTCTCCCCTCTTGAACTGCTATCCGCCACCCAGCACATTGAACGCGAAATGGGGCGCACACAGAAATCGCACAACGGAATCTACCACGACCGCATAATTGACATCGACATACTGCTGATAGAGGACACAGTAATAGAGAGCGGCAGGCTGACAGTTCCCCATCCGCTCATGCACAAGCGCACATTCGTGCTTGAACCGCTGTGCCAGATTGCCCCCGACGCAATGCACCCCGCAATTGGCAAGAGCATAAGAGAGCTTCTTGAAGAGTTATTGGAGAACGAACCAAATATTACAAAAGGTTAATTCACATTAAAAAAAGCGGCACAATACTTAATATTTGCACAAAAACAATTACCTTTGTACCCGATAAAAGCCTAATGAGGCTGTGTGTGGAGAGATTTGACTGCTTGCAACCACGGTAAAAAATGCTAAAAGCCCCTTCAGAGGGCATTTGCAAAGGCTATCTGCCATCAATCATCCCACATAGCACTAAGGGTTAAACAACTGACAAAATTATTAACCACGCCCGCAAGACACAAGAATATTGGTACAGCGGGCAAAATAAAGTACAATTATGGGATATTTATTCACATCGGAATCAGTTTCAGAGGGACACCCCGACAAAGTAGCCGACCAGATTTCAGACGCAGTGCTTGACGAGCTTCTTGCCTTTGACCCTCAGTCAAAGGTTGCATGCGAAACACTTGTCACAACCGGACAGGTTGTTATAGCAGGAGAGGTAAAGTCATCGGCTTACGTCGACTTGCAGGACATTGCACGCCGCGTAATAAACAGAATAGGATACACCAAGAGCGAATACATGTTCGACGGCAATTCATGCGGCATATTCTCGGCAATCCATGAGCAGAGCGCCGACATTAACCGCGGCGTTGAGCGAGAAGACCCTATGAGCCAGGGAGCCGGCGACCAGGGAATGATGTTCGGTTACGCAACAAACGAAACAGAGAACTACATGCCCGTATCGCTTGACCTGTCGCACCTCATACTTACCGAACTTGCCGAAATTCGCCGCGAGGGCAAGGAGATGACCTATCTGCGCCCCGACTCAAAGAGCCAGGTGACAATTGAGTACAACGACCAGAACAAGCCAGTGCGCATTGACACAATCGTTGTATCGACACAGCACGACGACTTCATACAGCCTGAGACAGAGGGCTGTGAAGCACAGCTTGCAGCCGATGCAGCGCAGGTTGCCAAGATTAAGGAGGATGTAATCAACATTCTAATGCCAAGAGTAAAGGCAAAGATTGCATCGGAGAGCGTTCTCGCCCTCTTTGGCGACGATATAAAGTACCATGTGAACCCCACCGGCAAGTTCGTTATCGGCGGTCCTCATGGTGACACCGGCCTTACCGGACGCAAGATTATAGTTGACACATACGGCGGCAAGGGCGCACACGGCGGCGGTGCATTCAGCGGAAAGGACCCCAGCAAGGTCGACCGCAGCGCTGCCTACGCAGCACGGCACATAGCAAAGAACCTTGTAGCAGCCGGCGTTGCCGACGAGGTGCTTATTCAGCTCTCATACGCTATCGGCGTTGCTGAGCCAGTGAGCGTATTTGTGAACACATACGGCACTGCAAAGGTGGCGTTGAGCGACGGAGAGATTGCAAAGAAGGTTCAGGGCATCTTTGATTTGCGCCCGAAGGCAATTGAGGAGCGCCTGAAACTGCGCAACCCAATATACAGCGAGACTGCATCATACGGTCACATGGGACGCAAGCCACAGACAGTCACAAAGCGCTTTGAATCGCGCTATCTTGACACAAAGGAGGTTGAAGTGGAGCTCTTCACATGGGAGAAGCTTGACTATGTGGAGAAGGTGAAGGCTGAATTTGCACTCTAAGAAGCCTATAAATAAAAATGTTCAAATTAGGCGACTGGATAAACCGCAAAAGGCATAACAGGGGGTTTGGCATACAATCCCCCTCTGCCTTTTTCTTCATTACCCAGGTATTGAAGGAGCGGCACGGCTACTATGCCTATGAGGAACTTGATGAAATTGCTGGCAGCCTGCGCGAAATGAAGAAAAGGAACTGCCGCAGGCTCTTTAGAATAGCAAACCACTTCAGGCCCGGCAACTGCATAACTGTAGCCTCGCTCACAGCAGCATGCGCAATAAGCAGCGCAAGGAGCAGCGCAAAGCATCTGCTCATTACAGAAAACCGGGAGATGCCTCAAGCCATTGCCGAATATCTTGCAGCGCACAGATGCTGCCACAAAAGCGGCAGCACCCTGCAACTGCTTGAAAAGCATCTTGCCGAAGAGAGCGCCAAAAGCCTAATCTTCATAGGCGAATGCGAAAACCAGAGCGCGCTGCTTGAAACCGCAATAAAGCACTCAAACAAAGAGTGCATAATTATTGTTGAGGGCATATACAAGGACAAAGAGCACCAAAGTCTCTGGCAGCAGGCGGTGGCCAGCCCTAAGGCAACTGTAACCTACGACGCCTACAGCTTTGGCATAATTTCCTTTGACAGCGAGAAAAAGAAGCAGAACTACAAACTTAAAAGATAAGGCCATGAAAAAGGCTACTATATACACAGGCAGAGGGGATTCGGGCACAACATCGCTTACCGGCGGGACACGTGTCCCAAAGAACCATCCAAGAGTAGAGGCATACGGCACGCTTGACGAACTGAACGCATGCATCGGACTGCTCTCGGCGGCAATAGAGAACCCATGCCTGAGAGAAACACTTGCCGGCATATCGAACAGCATAATATCCCTATGCGGCTACCTTGCCGATGAGAGGGAGTGCAGATGCCCAATAGAGAACAGCATAGTCAGCAAGCTTGAAGAAGAGATTGACGCATTGGAAAGCACACTGCCCCCAATGCATGAATTCATACTGCCATCGGGCAACGAGACGGCAGCGCGCGCAAACCTCTGCCGCACAGTATGCCGCCGTGCCGAAAGAAACATGGCAGCATTGCAGCAGCAATGCACAATTGAAGTCCCGGCAATGGTATTCATCAACCGCCTGTCGGACTATTTTTTCATGCTTCAGCGCCTGCTTTGCAACGGAGAGGAAAAAATATGGCAAAAACCTTGCATATAGTCAAAAATAGACTATTTTTGCACGCAAATTAAAAAAACGACTGTGAAAAGCGAAATTCCGGATACGGAACAACCAGCAAGTAAAAAACAGTCTCTAACCATTTATAAAAACTATTTATAATATGTATTGGACACTTGAATTGGCATCAAAGCTTGAAGACGCACCATGGCCCGCAACAAAAGACGAACTAATTGACTACGCAGTTCGCTCAGGTGCGCCATTGGAAGTTATAGAAAACTTGCAGGAAATTGAGGACGAAGGCGATGTTTACGAAAGTATAGAAGACATCTGGCCCGACTACCCAAGCAAAGAGGACTTCTTCTTCGACGAGGAGGAGTATTAATGGGTTGAAAAAGGTTTAACACCTAAATATCAACGATTTACAATGACCGATTGGGCAGTCCAGTCGGTCTTTTTTTGCCCAAAAACTACCCAAAAACTGCCCGAAAATGAGGCGAGACTGCCCAAATACCGCCCTGAAACTATTACCAAATCCTCCTGAAAAAAGGAGTAGTAAGTAAGAGGGATGACACTGCCCAAGCACTGCCCAGATGCTCTACAAGGCACATTTTGCCAAAATTGAGCAAACTGCCCTGACCGCCCGTTGAGGTCAAAATATTGCTCATAATTTTCTGCTTTCACTGCCCTGAAATGAAAAAGGACAAAACCGAAGTTCTGTCCTTAATTTAATCTAACCTAATATTGAGTTTGTCGCCAACTATTTCTGCAATCGTGTTAGGCAGCAATGTTGCATATACCCTTTCCGTGACCATTGTAGAAGCGTGTCCCAGCAATGTAGAGGTGGTCTTAATATCCACACCTCCATTAAGTGCCATCATCGCATATGTATGTCTGCCGAGGTGTATATGAAGTTTGAAGGGCAGTCCCATCTTATCACCTATACTATGAAGCGATTGGTTAATGGTTTTGTCGCGTGCATTCTTTACTTTTAAGAAAGCAGCCTCATCACTCAAATCGTATCCAGAAGGCAACAGTCCGAATACAAACTCATCGTGCTGACCTTTCCATCTCTCCAAAATCTCTCTTGATGTGTCATTGAGCGGGATGTAGAGCATTTTTGCTTTGCGAGCGTGCCCCTTATACTGCATATGAGAAATCATATTCTTGTCCATATCAATCTCGCTCCATTTCAAACTCATCAAATCACTAAAACGCAAACCTGCGAAACACGCGAAGAGAAACATATCAGCAATTTCTCTTGTTCTTTCATACTTCACCTTGCTAACCACTTCCTTAAACTTTCTCAACTGCTCAATAGTCAAAAACTCCTTCTCCAAACTGTCATCAAATGACTTTCCATCAGCATTTAGATACAGGTCGCAGATTTCTTCACATTCTTCTCTGCTTATCCATCCTTTCCTGCAACATACCTTAACAGTCTTGAAAATTGGCGAGAGTGCCTTGTTGATAGTGCCATTAGTATTCCCCTCCATCTCTTTCCTCCAAATGATATAGTCTTTTATCAAATCCACAGTTATATCTCGGCAGTAGAGGATATTGTTCTCATTGGTATTCAGTCTTTTGATAGTGCGAAGAAACTTACCAAACATTTTCATACTGGATTGCACATTCTTCCATAAGGATATTCCAATCTTGTCTGTTTTGTAGAGTGTCTCATTATGCTCCAATACGAACGGTATGAACGGCACTTTTCCTTCTTCTTTCTCCTTATGCTGCTGATATGTTCCGTTAAGGATTGCTCTCAACGCTGCTTCGGTTATGATTTTGTTGCCTTCACCAAGATGCTCGTT
>JAFXAR010000052.1 GCA_017516885.1 Bacteroidaceae bacterium | reverse complement strand
TGCTGCCTACGTATTTGAGGAACTTGCCGGTTTCCACGTTTCTTATGACATACCATGTGGCGTTGTTCTTCTCTGTAGTGTTGTTTGCATTGGTGGTTGAGACTGTGACCTGTGCAACCGCCACTTGTGATAATAGACAAAGGGATGCCGTCAATAGCAGCGAGTATAGCTTTTTCATAATATAAATAGTGGTTCTTGTGGGGAAATAATTCCTTTTTTATAAAAAACAGCCTTGATTTAAAAGGAGTTGCAAAATTATCTCTTTTTATTATATTGTGCAAGTTCTTTTAGTGTAATTTTGTAACAAAATGTAAAAAATAAATTCGGGGGGGGTAAAATTGTCAGTGAAAAGCCTGTTTTGAAAGCAAAATGTCAGAAAATGTTGGCTGTTTGCCGGCTGTAGTGGCAAAATGACAGGGTTGCTTTGCGGGTTCAATTGTATATGGCGGGTTGTTTTACGAATTGTTCCAAATAGTACAAGATATTCCGGCGAAGTCTTCGCCGGAATATCTTGCTGAAAAGAGCGGTTGCGGGAACCGCTTTATTTTCGTTACAATTCCACCAGCACCCTGAAGTTTATCTGCCGGCCGGTGAGGTAGTTGGGAACGGCGTAGTTGTTGTTGCTTACGTCGCTTACCCAGTAATATGAGTTTACGTTGTTGATGTCGAGCAGATTGAATGCGTCAAGCCCTAACCAAATGTTCTTTATGTACTTGCGCACGCCGGTGCGGTAGGTTTGCTCCTCGTTGTTAAGCAGGCGGTACGACATTCCGATGTCCACGCGCTTGTATGCAGGTGCATTGAAGCGCTGCTTTTCGCGGCCTGTGTGCGGCGGGCCGAACGGCAGGCCGTCGGCATACACTCCCTGAAGGCTCATTTTCCAGCGGTCAGTGCCGGGAAAGTAGTCGGTGAAGTAGAGCGATGCGTTGAAGCGGCTGTTTGTGGGGCGTGGAATCCAGTCGCCTCCGTTAATCTTCTCCTTTGTGTCCATTATGGAGAATGTGAGCCATGAGTCTGTGCCCGGGACAAACTCTCCGAACAGTTTCATGTCAAGGCCCGTTGCGTATCCGTGGGCGCAGTTCTCGCCGTAGTATACAATGCGCACGTTGTCCACGTTGTAGGGTATAAGATTGTCGAGCTTCTTGTAATATGCCTCGGCGGTGAACTTGAACGGACGGTTCATCATCTTGAAGTGGTAGTCGTATCCAAGGACAAAATGTATTGACCTCTGCGACTTTATATTCTTGTTCAGCGTTACCGATGATATTCCATCTACTGTAACCGTGTCGCGCATCTCCTTGTAGAACGGTGTCTGGTAATACACGCCTGCAGCAAGGCGGAATGTCATGTCGTCGTTGAATTTTGGTATAAGCCCCACCGATGCGCGCGGCGACACTGTTACCTCGCTGTTCCAGTCCCAGTACGATACCCTGATGCCGGCGTTTACCGAAATTACACCAAGGCTGCAGTTGAACTTGTAGGTGTCCTGCAAATATGCCGTCAGGTTGTTGCTGCTGATTGCCGTGTTTGACTTCAGGCTGTAGACGGGCCGCAATCCGCCGGGGTGCTGCGGCACATTGTATCCGGCCGAATCGCGCAGCTCCCATTCGCGCTGCCTGTCGCTGAAATCCTGCATTTTCCACTCTGTGCCCCAGCGTATGTCGTGCTGTCCGGCGTAGTGCGTTCCCCGCAGGGATACTGTCTGCACGTTTGCTTCAAGGTAGTTTCTTGCGTGCTCCTGATAACCGCCTACGCTCATGGTCTCATCGGTGTTTATGTCGTTTAGCCAGTACTCGCCCAAAATGTCGTAGGTCTCCTCCTCGTTGGTGTTGAAGGCCGATGCCTGTAATATAATAAGGTTGTTGTCGTTGGGCTTGAAGGAGAGTGACGCTGCTCCAAAGAGGGTTCTGAAGAGGTCTTTTTCCCAGCCGCCGAAGTATACCTTGAACTCCTTTACATCCTCAAGTGTTCCAAAGCTCGTCTTGCGGTCGCTTGGGGTGAATTCGTACTCGTTGCGCGATATGTTGCCTATTGCGCTGAAGCTGAACTTGTCGCTTATTCTCCAGTCAAAGAATGCCTGATAGTCAATGAATGTTGGGTTGTATTCTCCCTTAGTGTCAAGCGTTCCCAAAAGGTATCTGTTGCTCTTGTAGCGCAATGAATTGGAGAAGCTTACCTTTCTGTTTCCCCACCCGGCATATATGCTGCCTCCGAGCATGCTCAATGATATGTTGCTCTCGAATTCGCGGGGCTTGCGGTATGTAATATCGAGCACCGATGACATTTTGTCGCCATATTTTGCCTCGAAACCGCCGGTGGAGAATGCTATTGCGCCCACCATGTCGGGGTTGAGGAAGCTGAGGCCCTCTTGCTGTCCGGCCCTTATGAGCAGCGGACGGTATATCTCAATGCCGTTTACATAGACGCTGTTTTCGTCAAAGTTGCCGCCTCGTACGTTGTACTGCGAGCTGAGCTCATTGTGGGCGCTCACTCCGGCCTGCGATTTTATTATGTCCTCAATGCCGTTGCCGCTCGCCGATGGATTGAGGCGCAGCTTGTCGGGCATTTCAATCTGCTGGGTGGCGTTCATCTGCCGCTCCTTGTGGGTTACCTCAAGTTCTGAAAGCTTGTAGTCGGCCGACGGCAGCATTACGTTGAGCAGCACCGTGTCGGTGGGGTGTTCAAAGGTGCGCTTGCGGGTCTGGTAGCCAAGCATGGAGAATGAGAGCACAATGGTGTCGGCCGTTTCGCATGTGAGTTTGTAGTAGCCCTGAAGGTCGCATACAGTGCCAATAGGCTTGCCCACAACCTTTACGTTCGCAATTTCAACAGGCTGCCCAATCTCGTTGGTGACGCGCCCCTTGAAGGTTACTTTCTGTGCATGCGCGCTTTGCGACAGAAGGATTGTTAATAATATAAATATGTATAACTTTATTTTCATTTTGCCATTAACACAGTAGGTGCCGGTATATATAACGCGTTTTTCCTGCTAAACGTATATCCAGCGTAAAAATTTGTTCAGCCAGTTCCATTTGAAATGATACCAGCGCAGGGGGCTTGTCTCCTTGCCGCCGAAATTCCCTATTGCGTTCAGGAAGCTCTTGCGTAGCTTGGAAACCCCTCTTACTTCAAGAAATTCAAAATGGGCGTATCCTTGCTCGTATGCGTCGCTTATTGCCGCCCAAATTGCCATTATGCCAGGGTATTGGAATGGGTAGCTCTTGCGCAGGCCGCAGCTGTAGGCAAGCAGGGCGCGCTCCTTTTCGTAAAGGCAAATGGAACTTCCTATGATTTTCCCCTTGTAGAGCACCACAAAGAGCTTTGCTTCGTCGGAGAGTGTGCCGTCGCTGTTCTGCAGCATGTTGAATAGCGTTTTCTGGCAGGGCAGTCTTTTCCTTGTCTTTGTCCTGTAGAAGTTTCTCATCAGCAGCAGTGCTTCGTTTATCTCCTTGTCGCTTGATGCCCTGCGGAAGGTGACTCCTGAACCCTCGGCCTTGCGTATGTGCGCTTTGTAGGCGCGGGAAAGCCGCTCGCGCGGGTCTTTGCTGTGCAGGGATATGTATATGCGCCTGTCTTTAATGGGCACGAAGAGGTGGCTGCGCAGGGTGCTGTACGAAAAGCGCGAGTCTTCAAGATTCTGCACCTCTATGTAGGTGTGGTGAAAGTCGAAAATGTCGAAAACCTTTTCAAGGAACATTGCGAAAACTGCCTCGCGCTCCTTGAAGCCGTCGCGGTATGCCCCCTCGCCCTGTATTGAGAACCAAAAGCTTAGCACCGGCGGCATAAGGCGTATGCTGCGCTGCCTAACAACCAGCAGATGTCCTGTCTCCTTTCCGTCGCTGCCGTATGCCACAAGCATGTAGGGCTTGCCCATTCTGCTGCACTCTATTGTGCGGAACATGAATGCGGAGTGGAGTACCGGGCCGCTTATTAGCTCGGGCAGTTCGCTGCTTTTTGTGAATATCTCAATGCGCATTGCCGGTTGTTTGGAAAACTTTTTGCTTTGTAAAGGTAAGCAAAAAGAAATAATGTTGTATCTTCGCATAATAAATAATTTATAAGAAAACCCTGCGGGGTAAGAAACTTTTGATTTTCGATGAACGACAAGGATATTTATATTTTGGCAATTGAGTCGTCGTGTGACGACACTTCGGCGGCGGTGATGCGCAACGACTTTGTGCTTTCAAACGTCACTGCCGGCCAGGCGGTGCATGAGCAGTACGGCGGTGTTGTGCCTGAGCTTGCGTCACGAGCCCACGAACAGAATATTGTGCCGGTGGTTGATGCTGCGCTCAAAAGGGCGGGTGTGAGCAAGGAACAGTTGAATGCCATTGCCTTTACGCGGGGGCCGGGCCTTATGGGGTCGCTTCTCGTGGGTGTATCATTTGCAAAGGGGCTTGCAGCGTCGCTTGGAATTCCAATGGTGGAGGTTAACCATCTTCAGGGGCATATTCTTGCGCACTTTATTAAAGAGGAGGGCGCTGACAATCTCTCTCCTGAATATCCGTTCCTCTGTCTCATGGTTTCGGGCGGCAACTCGCAGATTGTCAAGGTAAACGCCTACAATGATATGGAGATTGTTGGGCAGACAATTGACGATGCTGCCGGAGAGGCAATGGACAAATGCGCCAAGATTATGGGACTTGGCTATCCGGGCGGCCCTATTATTGACCGTCTTGCGCGTCAGGGCAATCCTAAGGCCTACTCCTTCAGCAAGCCTCACATTCCCGGGTACGACTACAGCTTCAGCGGCCTGAAGACCTCTTTCCTTTATACGTTGCGCAAGCTTGTTGCCGAGGATGAGAATTATGTTGAGAAGCATTTGGAGGACCTTGCCGCTTCGTTTGAGGCAACTGTTGTGGCTATTCTCATGGACAAACTGTACAAGGCTTCAAAGGCGCTTGGCATAAAGAGGATTGCCCTTTCGGGAGGCGTGTCGGCAAATACGGCGCTCCGCGAGGCATATCACAGCTATGCAAAGCGTTACGGATGGGAGATATTTATCCCTAAATTTGGATTTACTACCGACAATGCTGCCATGATTGGCATTGTAGGGTATTACAAATATCTTGCCGGGGAGTTCTGCGCTATGGACCAGCCGGCTTTTTCGAGGACTGTAATTTAGGTGCTTCTTAGAAGCTGTTTGAATTTATATCGCCATGGCGAAACAAACAATACAGCCTCAATAAGAAAAATATTTTTTAGAAATTTAAACACCTTCTTATAATGTGTTGCAATAAGGACATAGATGCTCTTGCTGCCGAATTGGTAGCGCTTTTGCAGAAGAATGACATTGCTTTTGCAACTGCTGAAAGCTGCACCGGCGGCGCAATATCGGCGGCTGTAACCTCTGTGCCCGGCTGTTCGTCGGTTATGCGCGGCGGGGTGGTAGCCTACCACAATGATATTAAGAGCGGTGTCTTGGGTGTAAGGAAGGAGACGCTTGATACGGCCGGCGCTGTAAGCGAGGAGACGGTTGTGCAGATGGCAGCCGGAGTGGCCGCGCTCATGAATGCCGGCTGCGCGGTGGCAACGTCGGGCATTGCAGGCCCGGGCGGAGGAAGTGCGGAAAAACCAGTGGGCACAGTGTGGACTGCTGTGTTTCTCCGTGGCAAAGTTACATCAAGGCTTCTGAGGCTTCAGGATAAAGGGCGTGCTGAAAATATTAGAAACACAGTAAAGGCCGTTCTTGAAATGGCGATAGATGAAATGGAAAGATAACCTTTGAGGTTTCTTTATAATCTTAATAAAAATTAAACCCTTTCCGAAAATATTTGGAGATTTATTTGCAAGATTATTCAAAAACCTATATCTTTGCACTCTGTTTTGAGTAGGTATCAAAAGAATAAACAAAAAAATATATAGAGATGTCTAAGATTTGTCAAATCACCGGTAAAAAAGCAATGGTGGGTAACAACGTATCACACTCAAAGAGAAGAACAAAGCGTCTTTTCAATGTGAACTTGTTTACTAAGAAGTTCTTCTATGTAGAAGAAGATTGTTGGATTCAGTTGCGCGTGAGTGCAGCGGGGTTGAAAACTATCAATCGAGTAGGTCTCGATGCAGCATTGAAGGATGCTGTAAAGAAGGGCCATGTCGCTTGGGAAGAAATTAAGGTAATCGGTTAATTAAAGGAGGAAGCAGTATGGCTAAGAAGGTAAAAGGTAACCGTGTTCAGGTGATACTTGAGTGCACCGAGCAGAAGAACAGTGGTGTTCCCGGTATGTCACGTTACATCACAACAAAGAACCGCAAGAACACAACAGAGCGTTTGGAGTTGAAGAAATACAACCCATATTTGAAGAGAGTAACCGTTCACAAAGAAATTAAGTAATTAAGATATGGCTAAGAAAGCAGTCGCAACCCTCCAGACAGGTGACAAGGAGAAATTCGTAAAGGTTGTAAAGTTGGTTAAGTCACCTAAGACCGGTGCTTACATGTTCGCTGAGGAGATGTTGGTACAGAGCAAGGCTGATGAGGCTTTGAAGAAGTAATAAAGAAACCTAAAGGTTCAAATATACACAAGCGGGCTGTGTCAAAATTTTGACACAGCCCGCTTTGGCTTGTTTGTTAATCATTGCACACCGCCCTGTGGCTTTTGTTCGGGCTAAGTGCTCTTCATGCGAAGAGGAGCTGGCTTGCAACTTGTTGCAAGGCTGAGGAGTAGGCTTTCGCGTTTTTTTGTCATGCCGGCAGAGCGCAGCGACGAAGTATCTCTTATTTATGCGGTTTGAGATCCCTCACGCAGGGTTCGGGATGAACTGTGTGGTTTACGCAACTCCTCCGTCTTCAAAACTTTGTTTTGAATCCACCTCCTCTACGGGCAGAGGAGGACTGTGATATGATGTTTCAGTGACACGTTTTGCTGTTGTTATTTATAGTCTTTGTCTTGCCGGCAGAGCGCAGCGACGAGGCATCTCTTGTTTCGTGGTTTGAGACTTATTGATAATGTGGCCTTGCCGTAACCCACGCGGCACAAACCTCGTCTGTGCTTAGCATGTGCCTTGAAAATCCCCTTTCGGTAATTGTTTTATAGAAATATACGCTGTTTCTTATGATATTTAAACAATTTTTAATATATTCGCGCATATTACGAAGTCACTAAACAATATCACTATGGAACTAAATACAGGAAAAGAACTTCAGAATGGGAAATACCGCATACTTGGCATTCTTGGCCAGGGCGGCTTTGGTATAACTTACCTTGCCGAGCAAACGGCCCTTTGCCGCAAGGTGGCAATCAAGGAGTTCTTCATGAAAGACCTCTGCAACCGCGATGAAACCAGTTCATTTGTCTCAGTCCCTTCGGTAGGCAGCAAGGACTTGGTTGAGCGCTTCAAGCAGAAGTTCCTGAAAGAGGCCCGCCTGATAGCCTCTTTTGGAAATTCCCACATAATAAAGATTCACGACGTATTTGAGGAGAACGGCACAGCATACTACGTTATGGAGTACCTTGAAGGCAAAAGCCTAAAGGCGCTTGTTGACGAGAACGGCGCACTTCCCGAAGCATTGGCCGTAAAATATATATGCCAAGTCGGCAAGGCGCTAAAGGAAGTTCATGCCTCCAATCTTCTTCATCTTGATGTAAAGCCGGCAAACATAATGTTGGGTAAAAACGGAAATGCCGTACTTATAGACTTCGGAATCTCCAAGCATTACGACGAGAGCGGTTCTCAGACCAGCAGCGCCGGAATAGGCATCAGCGAGGGCTATGCCCCGCTTGAGCAATATGAGGCAGGAGCGCTGAAAACCTTTACCCCGGTAACCGACATCTACGCCCTCGGTGCAACGCTCTTTTTCCTTTTGACCGGCACACGCCCGCCAAAGGCAAGCGAAGTTATGAACTTCGGGCTTCCCGAACTCCCTGAAGGCATTTCAGCTTCAGTCCGTTCAGCTGTTGAAGCTGCCATGCAGCCTGCAATAGGCAGACGTCCGCAGAGCGTTGGGGAATTCTTGAGGTTAGTGGAAAGTAAAGAGACAAAATTTGAGAGCGATGCAACCAGCCTTTCAATGGGAACAGGCCAAAAGATTGCAAGCGGCAGTAATAATGCTGTTGCAGAGGAAGAAATTGCTACAGAAGTTGCAGAAACTCCCTCTGTTACTCCAAAACAGGCAGAAAACTCTAACCGCCCAAAAGAGAAAAAGAGCGGAAAAGGTCTTTGGATAGTAATTTTGCTGTTGCTTATAATATGCGGTGCAGCAGTCGGCTTTATGCTCTTTGGCGGCGGCAGCGATATAAAGAAAGACAGCGCCAAAGAGACCGCAGGGCAAATTGCACAAAAAGCAGACACTCCAACCATACAAACCGATAAAAAAGATACAATAACCCCGCTGAAGCAAATAGTCCCTGCAGAACCCGAAGTTGAGCAAACTGCCCAACTTAAAATAAATGGAGCACCTGACGGCGCAAACGTATATGTAGACGGCAAATACTTTGATGAAACACCATTAAAAGGCGCAACCATTTCCATTGGCGAGCACACCATAAAGGTAGCAAAAGACGGTTATGAAACCTACGAGAAAAAACACACATTCAACAGCCATGCAGCAGCAATAACTGTGAACCTTGCAGCCAAAGCAAAACCACAGCCACAAGAAACAATATCCTCCAAAGGCAAAATCAACGGCCACGAATATGTAGACTTAGGCCTAAGCGTAAAATGGGCCACCTGCAATGTAGGCGCAAGCAAGCCCCAAGGTTACGGCAACCACTACGCCTGGGGCGAAATCTCTACCAAGAGCAATTACAGTTCAGGTAACAGCGTAACCTACGGCAAGAACTTCAGCGACATAGGCGGCTACCCCACCTACGACGTTGCCTGCAATGAGTGGGGCAGCAGCTGGCGCTTGCCCACCAAAGCCGAGTTTGACGAACTGTGCAATGAAAATAACTGCACCTGGACCTGGACAACTCAGAACGGAGTAGAAGGTTACAAAGTAACCAGCAAGAAGAACGGCAACAGCATCTTCCTCCCTGCTGCCGGTTGGCGTAGTGGTACGTCGCTTAACTACCAGGGGACTGACGGTTACTACTGGAGTTCTACGCCTCGTGAGAGTCTTTCCAGCGAAGCGTGCTACCTGTACTTCGACAGTGATAGCCATTTCACGAATTGGAGCGACCGTAACGACGGCCAAAGCGTGCGCCCTGTAATTGATAACGAATGATTTGTTGAAATGACATGCTTTCTCTGTCTTTTGGGGCAGCTTCTTAGAAACTTTACAACAATAGCACTATGGAACTAAATACAGGAAAGGAACTTCAGAATGGGAAATACCGCATACTTGGCATTCTTGGCCAGGGCGGATTTGGCATAACATACCTTGCCGAGCAGACATCCCTTGGCCGCAAGGTTGCAATCAAGGAGTTCTTTATGAAAGACCTCTGCAACCGCGATGATGACGGCTCGCATGTTTCCGTGCCCTCTGTAGGCAGCAAGGAACTTGTTGAGCGCTTTCGTCAGAAGTTCCTGAAAGAGGCCCGCAGCATCGCCTCCCTTGAGCATAAACACATAGTTCCTATAATTGACGTGTTTGAGGAGAACGGCACAGCCTATTATGTGATGAAGTATTTTGGCGGCGGCAGCCTGTCGTCCTGCACCGCACTCAGCGAAGAAAAGGCTCTGCGCTACATACGACAGATAGCATCGGCAATAGGCTTCATCCACGGCCGACACATGATGCACCTCGACATCAAGCCCGGCAACATACTTCTTGACAGTGAGGACAACGCCATAGTCATAGACTTTGGCCTTGCAAAGCAGTACGACGAGGCCGGCCACCAGACCAGCACCACCCCTGTGGGCATCAGCCACGGCTACGCCCCGCTGGAGCAGTACAAGGCCGGCGGCGTAAGCAGTTTTTCTCCCGCCACCGACATCTACTCGCTTGGCGCAACCCTCTACAGGCTGCTGACAGACAATCGCCCCGCCGATGCAATGGACCTCGTATCAGCGCCGTTCCCCGCATGCCCGGCAAATGTATCAGCATCAACGTGGAATGCGGTAAAAAGCGCCATGCAGCCCGCAATATCCAGCCGCCCGCAGAGCGTTAAAGAATTTATTGCGTTGTTGGAAAATCAAGATGTAATAGTAGGCAGCGAAGAGACAGAAGTTGCGATTGATAAAACAGGAACAGGCCAAAATACAGCAAACGGCAACGCTGCAGTTGAGGAAAATGAAATAGAAGTTGAAGTTGTTGAAACACCCTCTGTTGCCCCAGAGCCTGCACCAAGACCTCAGCCCGAAGAGAACCAAAAGAAAAGCAAATGGCTTTGGATAATAATCCTGCTTGCCATTATATGCGGTACGGTGGGCGGCTTTATGCTCTTTGGCAGCGGTGGTGATGTGAAAAGAGACAGTGTTAAAGACACCGCACAGCAAATTGCACAAAAAGCAGACACTCCAACCATACAAACCGATAAAAAAGACACAATAGCCCCACTGCAGCAAACAGTTTCCGAAGAACCCGCCGCAGAGCAAACCACCCAGCTTAAAATCAAAGGCGCGCCCAATGGCGCATATGTATATGTAGACGGCAAATACTTTGACAAAACACCATTAAAAGACGCAACCATTTCCATTGGCGAGCACGCCATAAAGGTAGTGAAGGAAGGTTATGAAACCTACGAGAAAACCCACATCTTCAATAGTCAATCAGCTGCAATAGACGTAAACATTAAAAAGAGTACCGTATTGCTCAATTTAAGCACTAATCCTACCGGCGCATCAGTTTATGTAGACGGCAGTTATATTGGAACATCATATATCAGCGGCTATAAGGTTGAACAAGGCACTCATAAAATAATGGTAAAAAAGACAGGCTACGAAACCTTTGAGCACACCTACACCTTCACCAGCCAGGCAGCGACAATAAACCTAACCCTTACAGCCAAGCCAAAGCCCCAGCCGCAAAATAAAAACACCATCAACGGCCACGAATATGTTGACTTAGGCTTGCCCAGCGGGCTCAAGTGGGCCACCTGCAATGTAGGCGCAAGCAAGCCCGAAGAGTACGGCAACCACTACGCCTGGGGCGAAACCAGCACCAAGGAGGATTACAGCTGGTCAACCTACAAATGGTGTAACGGTTCATATGACAAAATAACAAAATATTGCAGTAACAGCTCCTATGGCCGTGTAGACAACAAAAGGAAGCTTGAACTCTCAGATGACGTCGCCCGCAAGCAGTGGGGCAGCACCTGGCGCCTGCCCACCAAGGCCGAGTTTGAGGAACTGCTCAGCAACTGCACCTGGACATGGACAACACAGAACGGTATAAAAGGCTGCAAGGTAACCAGCAAGAAGAACGGCAACAGCATCTTCTTTCCTGCTGCCGGTTGGCGTAATGGTTCGTCGCTTAACAACCAGGGGGCTTTCGGTTACTACTGGAGTTCTACGCCTCGTGAGAGTTATTCCGACAACGCGTGCTACCTGTACTTCAGCAGTGGTAACCATAGCACGAATTGGTACACCCGTTACAACGGCCGAAGCGTGCGCCCTGTTACTAAATAATGAAGTTGCCAATAGCTATTTTTATTCTTTGTTCATTCCGGCCATACCTTAATAAAATAAATAAAAGAGGTTCTTGATGAGCGCAGTGAACTAACAACATGTGTGGCATCTCTTATTTCGCGGTTTGAGACCCCTCGCTTCGCCGCGGAATGACACGGTGCGCGGAAAAACATTCCAAGTGCTCCTCATGCGAAGAGGAGCTGGCTTGCAACAAGTTGCAAGACTGAGGAGTAGATGAATAATATGCATATGCTTAATGCCCCAACTCCTCCGTCTTCAAAACTTCGTTTTGAATCCACCTCCTCTATGAACAGAGGAGGACTGAGATTTGATGTTCAAGTGACACGTTTTACTGTTGTTATTCATAGTCTCTGTCATTCCGAACCAAAGGGTGGTATCTCTTATTACGCGGTTTGAGATCCCTCGCTTCGCCGCGGGATGGACATTCTGCGCGGAAAAACATTCCAAGTGCTCCTCATGATAAGAGGAGCTGGCTTGCAACATAGTTGCAAGACTGAGGAGTAGATGATTATATTCATGTGTTTAATGCCCAAACTCCTCCGTCTTCAAAACTTTGTTTTGAATCCACCTCTCTTGCGCAAATCTAAGGTACGGGCAGAGGAGGACTGAAATTTGATGTTTCAGTGACACGTTTTGCTGTTTTTTTTCATATTTTTTAAACAGTTTCTTAACACATTCTTTATTTTGTTTGCAATTGTTGCTTTTTGTTTATATTTTCGCGCTAATTATATATCAATTAAAAAAATATGAAAAGAACTATATTGCTTGTTGTTTTAGCGTGTGCGCTTGTTGGGTGTGATGGTGCAATGAAATCATTGAGGGCTGTGCGTGACAGCAGTGATTCGGATATGCCCGCAAGGGAGGATGTTAAAAAGAATATGTCTGCAGTTTTCAGCAAAGTTAAGGCTCTGTACAACGATGCCGTAAAGGAAATGCCTGAAATTGCCGACAAAAAGGAACTTGAGAAGTATAATGATAAGCTGGTTGAGGAACTTAAGAAAATCACAGGCAAGGACAAGATTGATGAGAGTGAATTTGAGTTGACTCCTCAAGAGAAGGCGGAGATTGAGAAAATTCGCAAGCAGTTTGAAAAGATATATGAAGAGAGGATAAGGGATAAGTAAGTGACGTTTATAATTATCCAAATAGAGCAGACTAACGCGTTAGTCTGCTCTATTTGGATAAGAAGCTGTAGCGGATTCTTATTCCTGGCATGGGTGGCAGCTGCTCTTGAACTGCCTGTATGTCTCTTCGTCAACGGCCTCTTTGATAATTATTGGAACGTATACCATTGAATAGCCGCCTGGCTCTTCCTCGTAATATATGCCAATGTTGCCGTCGGGCAGAATGCACATTGACGAATAGGCCGAACCGCGGTCGGAAACCTTGATTTTCTTCCACCCCTTTGATAGTTCAGCAGGGGTGTATGTGGCCGGGTCATCGCTCAGCAGTCTGTAGAAGATTGCAACGTCGCTGCGGCTTTCGCCGGTGGGTACTGACTGGAATAGCAGATTGCCTATGCGGAGAGGCTCGCCGTTAGTGTCGTTCCTGCCGAACTTGAGGTCGCCTGCCTGGTCGGTTGAAACTGCGCCGTCCCAGTAACCTTCGGCCTTTTCAAAGTTTGTATAATGGAACACGTTGAAGTAGCGTCCGTAGCCTTTGCGGCTGCTCAAGAGTACGCTTCCGTCGGGCAGTTCCTCGCATTTAGGCTCGTTGCCGTAGGGCGCGGGGCTGTCGTTAAAGTCGTTGCCGAGTTCTCCAAGCAGATGCCATGTTTCGCCAAAGTCGTCGGAGTAGAGGGCGTAGTTGTGGTGGCGGTAGCTTCCGGCTTCAACTGCCCACACTGCGCAATATATGCGGTAATATTCGCCCACCTTAATCATGCTGCTCTGCGCAATGCGGCCCGCGCCAATGAACATTGAGCCAACGTGCGCCTTTCCGCTCTTGTCCTTGAAAAGAGGGTAGATGTCGTATGTTACCTCTTCGGGCTCGCCGGCAATCCATTCTCCTTTTGCCTCGTCATATTTTATGCGCAGGCGTGCCATGCGGTTGGGGTTTTCGGGGTTCTCCGCTGTTCCTGCACCGTAGTTGCCGTGCCAGCATACGCGGTTGCCGCATACGCTCATTACAAGAATCTCATTGTGCTCGCGGTCGGCAACTACTGCGGGGTCGCCGAATCCTGTGAGCCAGGTTTCTGCAGCTTCTTTTCCTAAACCGTCGGCAATTTTTATTGGCTCGCTCCATGAATGGCCGTCCCAGTCGCTGCCGCTTCTGGTGCTGTGGCGCATGACGAGGTCAACCTCGCCGAAGCCGATGTCATTGCCGCAAGGGCGGTAGTCGTTGATTGCGAATACATATCCGTTGGCAGTGGTTACAATGGCGGGGATGCGGTAGGGGATGCCTTTTTCGTCGGGAGAATAAAAGAGGTACTGGTATCTGTTATCCTTGTCGGCAGTGATTTCTGCCTTAACGGCAAGGCCTTTCTCCGGGAGTGTCTGTTCGGCAATCTCCTCTTTGCCGTTTACCAGCATTTTCCATCCATGGCAGGCCTTTTTGCAGGATATTGCCACTTTGGCATCCTTGGGGAGATAGCAGACTGTAGTTTCGGGTATGTTGTTCCTGTCAAGCTCTATTGCGCCTTCACGGCCGTTAATGGCTATGGCTATTTCGCCAATCTTGTGGTTTGTTTCAAGAGCGCCATCGGTGCTGATGCTGTATTTTATCTCAAGCGTGCGGCTCAGGTCTATTGGGGTGATGTTCCAGCGGCCGCCGTCGTCGCTGCTTGAATAGAGCTTAATGTCTCGGCCTGCGCCTCCGAACATGTTAAAGCTCTTTCCCTTGTCTGCTGCCGGAGATATTATGCAGCTGCCGTCCTGCTGTTTTGTCAGTGCGAGCGGCGTGGCCTCTTTTACAGGAACTATAGTTGCGGCTGCACCGCTTTCGCTGCTCTCTAATTTCACTGCATGCTTTTTGCCTATGGTGCGGCTCTGCATTATAAAGCTGTCGGCATTGCCTACAAGATACCATATTTCATCGGCAGTGTAGGCCGACTTCGCGCTTTTTACAGCATTGCCGGCTGTGCCTGCCTTTATGGCGTATGCCTTGTCGCGGTTATTGGTTAAGTGTACAGGAATGCCTTTTTTGAACGATTCCGAAAAGATGCCCTCTTGGGCGAGGCTCGCTGTTGCTCCAACTGTGGCAAGCAGAATAAGGAAAAGATACCGTAGGTTTTTCATATTGTTTTGTTTTGTTTTCAATGTGTATGTTTTTAGGGTGGTTCTTCTTGAACTTTCCTTTACAAAGAAAAGCAAAAAAAAGCATTATTTCAAGTTATTGGCCTTTTGTCTTGTATTTGCCGGTTCTTTGCGTTATCTTCGCCTTAAGCAAAATTTCTATATTTCTATGAAAGTGAATGGACGCAATTTGTTTCTGCTTGCAGTTTTCTGCCTGTTCTATTCTGTTTGCGGCTGCGCTGCGAACTATACCCGAATTTATAATCCCAATGCCAAGTGTCCATTATTGAATTTGCCTTTGGAGAGGCGGTTGGAACTTGCCAAAAAATATGTCAAATTCGATTATTATGAGAGTAACCCTTATATAGGAGTTATTGATGCTGAAACCGAGAAATGGGGATTGATTGATGCCGGTGGTGTTGAGGTGTTGCCTTGCATATATGATTACATTACTGATTTTCATGAGGGTTATGCTTCGGTTATGCTTTATGGCAAATGTGGATTGATTGATGAGGATGCAAAAGTCGTTGTGCCCTGCAAATATGATTATTTACTAAGATTCAATGATGGCCTTGCAACGGTGTGTCTCAATGGAAAATGGGGCGCAGTCAATGGCGAAGGCAAGGAGATTATTGCCTGTGTGTATAATACAGAACTTATTTTTTCGGATGGTTTGGCTTTAGCGGACATTTCAGGCAAATATGGTTATATTGATATGCAAGGCAAGGAGGTGATTCCTTTTAAATATGATTACGCCTTTCCATTCGTGTATGGTCTTGCTCAAGTGGCTTTTGGCTGTGGGGAGGAACAGCGGTATGGTGTGATTGACAGGCAGGGCAATGAAGTTGTGCCGTGTGGCAAGTATGATTGGATAGGATATTTATTGTATGGCTTTACAGAAGTTAAGATAAATGGCAAATGTGGCCTTATTGACAAATCGGGTAAGGAAGTTGTTCCTTGTATATATGATGACTGCAGAGCTGTTTCAGATAGTCTGCTGATGTTGAAATCGGGCGGCAAGTGGGGCTTTTTGAATAGAGACGGCAGTGAGGCTGTCCCATTTCTCTATGATGATGCTGAGGGGTATTCAGAGGGGCTTGCGGCCGTGTGCGTGGATAATAAATGGGGGTTCATAGACAATAATAACAACAAGGCCATTCCTTTTGTGTATGATTATGTGACTGGCTTTGTCGACGGGCTTGCTGTTGTGTGCGTTGATGGCAAGTCGGGATGCATTGACAGGAGCGGCAGAGAGGTTGTGCCGTGCAAGTATGATGATGTGATTTATCGCCACGGCTGCGGTATGATGGAGGTTTGCAAGGAAGGAATGGCAAGGGAAAAGTATGGCATTGTTGACGTAGCCGGCAATACTGTTGTTCCGTGCAGGTATGATTATATAGAAACGCGTGGTGACGGAATGTTTATTGTTTATAAATATTCACGCAAGTCCTATAAATGCGGGCTTTATGATAAAAATGGCAAAATGATATTCAGATGCGCCTATAGTGAGATTGCTCCCTTGCGCGGCGGTTTCATCCGTGTTGAAAAGAGGAACTTCATGACCGGCATTTATGACACCTTCGGCAATGTTGTTGTAAAACCCAGGTATGATGATATTCTGTATATTGATGACTTGGGGATATTTGTGTGCGAAGTGTGGAGTGATGATGGCTCTGTAACGTGTCATTATTATGATACTCGCGGCAATTTACTGGACTGCTGATTGAAACGTATATGCAATACGGCACTTTTTGCGGCTCTGGTATTGCTTTTCCACTTGCTTTGTGTTATCTTCGCGTAGAGTTAGGGCAGCGCGTTGCTGTCCGTCAATCAATGATATATTATGGCACAGATAATTTCACCATCGTTGCTGTCGGCTAACTTCGGCAATCTTCAGGAAGACTTGAAAATGATAAACAGCAGTGCGGCCGATTGGCTTCACATAGATATTATGGACGGCGTGTTTGTCCCCAATCTCTCTTTCGGGCCTCCTGTGCTAAAGTATGTAGCGGAACTTTGCGAAAAGCCGCTTGATGTGCATCTCATGGTGGTGAATCCAATGAATTATCTTCAGGCAGTGAAGGACTTGAACGCGCGCATAATGAATATACACTATGAGGCTTGTACGCATCTTCACCGTGCCGTGACGCAGATTAAGGATGCCGGAATGATGGCTGGCGTGACGCTCAATCCGTCTACTCCCGTGCATTTGCTCAAGGATATTATAGGCGAGCTCGACCTTGTGCTGCTTATGAGTGTCAACCCCGGTTTTGGCGGTCAGAAATTTATCCCTCATACAGTGAACAAGGTGCGCGAATTGCGCGAGCTTATTGATTCAACAGATTCAAAGGCGCTTATTGAGGTTGACGGCGGCGTGAATACCGAAACCGGAAAACTGCTTGCCGAGGCTGGTTCTGATGCTCTTGTTGCCGGCAATGCCGTGTTCAAGGATGCGAATCCTCATGCTGTAATTTCAGCCTTGCGTGCCTTGTAATAGCAGAGGTTGTGCCCATAGCTTCGTTTTTAAGGAAAAATCCACTTTTTCGCTTGGCTCTGCCGCTTATGGCCGGCATAGTCATTGGCTGGCACTGCGGCGTTGCCGTGGAGCATGCGCTTTTGCTGATGCTCTTCTCCTTAGCCGGTATGGCAGCAGGCATTTCGGACAAAGTTCCGCAATGGCTTTTTGGCCTCTCTGCTTCGCTTTTCATGCTCGCGTCGGGCATGTTTGCCGAAGAAAAGCAGGAGGAGGCAATGGCGTCGCAGTGGAGCGGACAGCGCCAGCTCTATTCGGCCAGGCTTGTTGAAGAGCCGCTGCTCAGGGACTCAACAGTGAAGGTGCTTGCCGATGTCTCTCTTTCCGACAAGCCGCTTTCCGATACTCTGCGTAGAGATGGCAGGGCGTTTCTCTATTTCAAGCGCTCTCCGGAATCGGAACTGCTGAAAATTGGCGACATTGTTGATTTTGAGGCTGTGCTTGCTCCTTTTCGCAATGCCGGCAATCCTGCTGAATTTGATATTGAGTCGTTCTATTATATTAAGGGAATAAACGGCTCGGCATATATTGGCGAGGATAACTGGATAAAAAACGGCGAAGGGGAGCTCTCCTTGCAGATGCGCGCCTTGAATGTGCGCAAATGGGCGGTGGAGCAGTACCGCGGACAGTCGTTTAGGGGGGATGACCTTGCCCTGCTTTCGGCGCTTACCGTAGGCGAAAAGGGCGATTTTCCAAAAGAACTGCGTGAGGAGTATTCTGCTGCCGGTGCAAGTCATGTGCTGGCTCTTTCGGGCCTTCATCTGGGCATATTCTATATGCTGATAGTGGCGCTGATGCCAATTTGGGGCAGAAACCGTATGCTTCTGGTGCTTCGTGAGTGCGCTGTGGCGCTGCTTCTTTGGGGATTTGCTTTTGTGGCGGGGCTGTCGCCGTCGGTGGTGCGAGCGGCAATTCTTTTTACTTTGATGTCTGTGGGGCGCTGCATAGGGCAGGAGTCTTCTTCGTTGAGCTCGCTCTCTTTTGCAGCCATAGTGATGCTGCTGTTCTCGCCGCATCTGCTATTTGATATAAGCTTCCAGCTCTCCTTTGCTGCGGTGCTTGCAATTGTGCTGCTTGCTGCCCCTATGCAGAGGCTTTTCAATGTGGAGAGTCATGGGCGCGTGTACAGCTATTTTGTGAATATGATTATTCTCTCCATTGCAGCGCAAATAGGCACTTTGCCGTTCATCTGGCACTATTTTGGAGTGTTCCCGCTCTACTTTTTGCTTACAAATCTTTTTGTGATACCTCTTGCTTTCTTGCTTGTGGCGCTCTCTGTTGCTGTTTGGGCCACTGCTCTGTTGCCGGTGTTGCAAGCTGCGATTGCCCAAATGCTTGGTGTTGTTGCGAGTGCAATGAACGGCGGGGTGGCATTTGTCGCAGGCATGCCGGGTGCGTCACTTGAACTGCCGCCGGTGGGCGTTGCGGGCGCATGCTGTGTAGCGCTGCTGCTGGCTATGTTGTCGTATAGCATGATAGGGCGTAAATGGTGGATGACGGCGTTGTCACTCTTTGCAGCGCTTCTTCTTGTTGCCGGCATATATGCAGGCGGGGATGAAATGGAAAAGGGCGACCATATTGTTATATACAATAACCGAAAGAATCCGCTTCTGCATGCTGTGAAGGAGGGCGGCGGCAACTATCTTCTCTCAACAGTGCCTGAATGCCATGCTAATTATGAGTATGCGTCAATGCCTTATGTCAAGCGCGGGAAACTCTCCGAACCTTTATGGGCCGATTCTCTTTTTCACAATGCTGAAATGGATTTTGAGGATGGGCGGCTGCTTTTTGCCGGGCTTAATGTGCGGCTGCTTGACAGCGGCACATGGAGAGATAAAATGTACTCTGAACCAACTGATATTGTAATATTGTGCCGCGGTTTCAAAGGCAGTGTGGTTGAATTGCTTGAGGTTTATCCTACCGGCTGCATAGTGCTTGACGCTTCACTGTTTAAGTATACACGCGAAAGGGTGGCGAAGGAGTGTGCCACGCAGGGAATAGAGGCTGTTGATATATATTCGCAAGGGGCAATGAAGGTTGTGCCTACCGCCACCGGCTTCAAACTGTTGCCTATGAGGGGCAAATAATTGCTCTTTTATGCGGTGGTTTTGCTTTATCTTTTGTATCTTCGTTGAAATTTGAAACTGACACTTGTTATGCTTGAAAATATTATATACCGCGAGCAGTTTGATGCTGTGAGAAATGTAATTGAGAAGTGCCGTAACTTTGTGGTTCTCGCCCACAAGAATCCCGACGGCGATGCAGTGGGCTCGTCTTTGGCGCTCTGTCTTTATCTCAGAAGTCTTGGCAAAAATGCAAGGGTGGTGCTTCCTAACCGTTTTCCCGAGTTCCTCTCGTGGCTGCCGCTGGCAGGCGAGACGCTTTTCTATGATGCGCCCGGAAGCAGCGCGGCCGATGCCATTGAGAATGCCGATGCGTTTTTCTGTCTCGACTTCAATTCTCTCTCCCGCTTGGGCGATGCATGCAGCGCTGTTGCGGCCTCGCCGGCAACGAGGGTGCTTGTTGACCACCATCTCTCACCGTCCGATGAGTTTGATACAGTAGTCTCCTTTCCAGAGGCCTGTTCCACATCGGAGCTCGTATTCAGGATAATTGCCGGAATATCGGGCAGCGACGCTCTTTCTAATGAGATGGCGCAGTGCATATATACAGGCATGATGACCGATACCGGAGCATTTGCCTACGCCTCAACGCGCAAGGATATTTATCTGATAATCGCCGAACTGCTATCTAAGGGCATTGACAAGGATTTGATTTACAGAAAGGTTTTCTATAATTATTCGCTCTCGCGTATGCGCCTGTCGGGCTATGTGCTCTACGAGAAACTGAAACTCTACAGCAAGTACAATGCAGCGCTGATAACCCTGTCGCACGATGAACTGCAGCGCTTCTATGCGCAGAAGGGGGATACAGAAGGACTTGTGAACCAGGCATTGCAGATGAAGGGGGTGCGCTTTTCGTGTTTCCTTAGAGAGGAGCATCCTGGCAAGATAAATGTGTCGCTTCGCAGTGTCGACGATTTTCCATGCAATGCAGTTGCCGAGAAGTATTTCAATGGAGGCGGGCACAAGAATGCCTCTGGCGGCGAACTTCAGTGCACTATGAGCATGGCGGTAAACAAATTCATGGCGGCCTTGCAGGATTTTAAGAAGGAACTTACTGAATAAAGGGCGCGTAGCGGTTGTGCACGAAGAAGTGTTTTTTTAGAAACGGTTTCAAAAAGGGAGGTGCTATAAATTATGCCGCGCCGGTTTTTACAGTTTCTTATGATTATTTCTCATTTGTAAAACGCTTTTTTGGCATTTCTTTTTGTATCTTCGCAAAAAGTTGTAATTTTGAGAAATTAAACGCTGACATTTATAAAAAAAGATGAAGTTAAACACACTGAAGTATATTTTGTTCCTGCCCTTGTTTGCGCTCTCTTTCGTATCGTGCGACGATGCGGTGACATACTCCGAGATGAAGGATAAGGAACGCGATGCGGTAAAGAAGTTTGTAAAGGAGAAAGGCATTAAGGTAATATCGTACGAGGAGTTTATTGCAAATGACACTGTAACAGATGTAAGCAAGAACGAATTCGTGGAGATTGACGGCGTGTATATGCAGATTGTGAACAATCCAAAGGATGCTGACGATGCACGGAGAATAAATGACGGCGATACACGCAACATGCTTGTGCGCTACACTGAATACAATATTCAGGAGGGCGATACAATTTCGGGAAACAAGTTTGTGAGCGAGCCCGATGAAATGCGCGTGTCAAACGCCAGCGGAACATTTTCGGCAACATTTACATCAGGCATAATGGCAAGCGTGTACGGAAGTGCAGTGCCTACCGGCTGGCTGACGCCGTTCACTTATCTCTATTTTACACGGAAGCAGGGCAATCTTGCGGCAGTGAACCTGATTGTTCCGCATACAAAGGGCACTGTTACTGCAACAACATATGTGTATCCATGCCTTTATTCAATCACTTTCCAGCCCGAGAATCTCTATGATTTTGAGGATGCAGAGGAGGGTGCAGATAACGCAGACGTTGAATAACAACTTAAACCAACAAAACTTATATGACACTAATCAAATCTATTTCAGGAATCAGAGGCACTATCGGCGGCAGAGCCGATGAGGGTCTGACACCTCTGGATGTTGTGAAGCTAACTTCGGCCTATGCAGCGCTGATACGTAAGACAACAACAAAGACAAGCAACAAGATTGTTGTAGGCCGCGATGCCCGCCTGTCGGGTGAAATGGTGAACAAGATTGTTTGCGGTACTCTAATGGGCATGGGATTCGATGTTGTTGACATTGGTCTTGCTTCAACCCCCACAACAGAGGTTGCTGTTACCATGGAAGGCGCATGCGGCGGCATTATACTTACTGCAAGTCACAATCCGCGCCAGTGGAATGCTCTTAAGCTCCTTAACGAGAAGGGCGAATTCCTGAATGCGGCAGAGGGCCAGGAGGTACTGCGCATTGCTGCTGCCGAGGAGTTTGATTATGCTGATGTTGAGACACTTGGCAAGTATCGTCTTGACGAGACTTACGACGACAAGCATATTGAGGCTGTACTTGCTTTGCAGCTTGTTGATGTGGAGGCTATCAAGGCTGCCGGTTTCAAGGTTGCCATTGACTGCGTTAACTCTGTGGGCGGTGTAATACTTCCAAAGCTGTTTGATAAACTCGGCATCACAAAGGTTGACAAGCTCTATTGCGAGCCTACAGGCGACTTCCAGCACAATCCCGAGCCTCTTGCAAAGAACCTCGGCGATATTATGGGGCTTATGGCAAAGGGCGGCAATGATGTTGCATTCGTTGTTGACCCCGATGTTGACCGCCTGGCAATCATCTGCGAAAACGGAGAAATGTACGGCGAGGAGTACACTCTTGTAACAGTTGCCGACTATGTACTGAAGCACACCCCGGGCAACACAGTATCAAACCTCAGCTCAACACGCGCGTTGCGCGATGTTACAAATGCGCATGGCTGCACATACACTGCATCGGCTGTAGGCGAGGTGAATGTTGTTACCAAGATGCGTGAGACAAACGCTGTTATTGGTGGCGAGGGTAATGGCGGCGTTATCTATCCTGCCTGCCACGCTGGCCGCGATGCCCTTGTAGGTATCTGCCTGTTCCTGAGCCATCTCGCTCATGAGAAGAAGACTGTAAGCGAACTCCGCGCTACATATCCTGCATATTTCATGGGCAAGAACCGCATTGACCTCAAGCCCGGCTGCGATGTTGATGCAATCCTTGAGAAAATCAAGGCTACATACGCAGGCAAGGCCGAGATAAACACTGTTGACGGTGTAAAGCTCGATTTCCCCGAAACATGGGTGCACTTGCGCAAGAGCAACACTGAGCCAATTATCCGCATCTACTCCGAAGGCCCGACACAGGAGGCCGCTGATGCAATAGGCGAGGAGATACTTGCACTTGCAAACAGCTTGATGTAATCCAAAACAAGGATGTTGATTTACGAAGGCGGCAATTTGCCGCCTTCGTTGTTTAACAACGTGGTGTAACTAAGTGGCATTTGACAGGAAAAACAGTTCCTTTTTTTACCGGCAGTTATGAGGCGGCTTTTCAACATTTCACTAAAATCAGCAATTTCATACAAAAAACCGCCTATTTCGTACAATAAGCAGTTGTAAGTTTTTACAAGGGATGCCAAAATTGTAATTTTGTTCAGCAGCTGCAAATTGTATTACTTTTAATGATTGGTTCTTATGGGTTTTTTTAGAAAATTTGTCGGGCGATTTGGGTCGCAGGAAAATGAATTTCGTGAACCTCATGAAGAGGTGGTTATTCTTGGTGGCAGAGGGGAGAATGATGCAAAGGCCGGTTCTGCGGACAGTGCATCGATGATGTATGCAATGCTTGAAAAAGATGAGTACAGACAGTATCCTTTCAGCGTGAAGGAATTGGGCGATGGCATGGCTATTGTTGATGAGGTTATCTCCGGTTACTGGAAACCGAGATTTCTGGTAGACAATAGAGCTAAGCGTGCTGTAGAGTTTATGGATGTGAACTACCGGTTGAAGACGGTTGAAGAGAAAGATGTTGACTGGGACTCTTTGTCGGCTTTGCCTGAGAAGGCTATTTCTATTGCGAGAAATTTTTTGTTACGTTACCCTTCGTTTGTGAAGATGTTTAAAAACGGCGTTGCCGAAGTTTCGTGGCAGCTTAATCCCGATGGATATTATTTCATGGACAGTGACGGATTTGGCATGACTGATGACAAGGAGGTAACTGTTTATGGCTTTATTGACAGGAACGGAAAGGTTGTTGTTCCATTTAGGCTGACAAAGAATTCGGCAGAGGTGGCTGAGATGCGCAAGCAGGCAGAGGCTGTTGTAAGTGAAAGCAGATATTTTGAGCGCAGCGAACCGGTGTGCAAGGATGGCAGCGGGAATGTTAGGATTTACAATCTTGTCATTATTGACGAGAGCGGTTCAATGGGCTCAATCAAGAAACCGGCCATTGATAGTGTGAACGAAACTCTGCAAACAATAAAATCGGCGCAGCTGATGCATAGCGAACAGGAGCATTTTGTTACTCTTGTTTCATTTAATGGCAAGGTTAAGACTATTTATGACTGTGAGCGCATTGACAATGTGAAAGAACTTGATGACAGGAGATACATTCCGTCTGGGCTTACTGCTCTATATGATGCAATGGGTATATCCATAAACAGGCTTCGCCGGCAGGTGAGCGAGGGTGGCAAGGTTGTTGTTACCATTGTGACTGACGGCTATGAGAATGCGTCAAGGGAGTATCGTGGTCCGGCAATTAAGGAACTTGTTCAGGAAATGAGGGAGAAAGGTTGGGTCTTTGCCTATATTGGCGCAAACCAGGATGTTGAAGCCGTTGCTGCGTCAATGTCAATAAGCAGTTCAATGAGGTTTAATGCCGATGTGCGAGGCACTGAAATGATGTCGCATAAAGTAAGTCATGCGCGTTGCATGGTTTACTCTTCCATTGCCGATGACAGTTTTTCGGCTGATGATGCAAATGAGAACTTTTTCCGCGACGATGACGGTAAAAAGAAGAAGTAATCCAAAGGGAGGTGCACCGCGGTGCACCTCCCTTTGGATTATTTCTTCTTGACTTCGGCCTCGAACCTTCGTGAAGCTTCGCCGCCGCTGCTGCAGGAACATGGTCCTGAGATGCATCCGCCGGGGCAGGACATTACCTCTACAATCTTGCCGGGGCATTTGCCGGTCTTGGCGTATCCCTTGAGCATTGCTATGTTCTTTTTGTTGAGGTCGGCAATTACTACTCCCTCAAGGCTTTCGTCGCCTATGCAGTTCTTTACTGCAGTGAACACGCCGGTTGTCTTTGCAAAATTGTGGGCATCCTTGCATGCTGTCTCTTCGGGGGTGTATGGCATTGTGCTCTCAATGTCAATGCCTAATCCTTGAATTACTGCATCAAGTTCGCGGAAGGTCCATACATAGTCAACATTCTTGTCGCTGAATCCTTCGGCCTTCTTTGATGCGCAGGGGGCCATGAATACGGTTACGCAATCCTCTCCAAACTTTTCTTTTGCATAGATTGCTGTGTAATGCATGGGCGAGCCTGTGGATGACACATATTTAGTGATTTCCGGAATATGCTTCTTGGCAAGGTTAACGTAGGCCGGGCAGCAGCTTGTTGTCATGAATGGCTGTCCCTCTTCAATCTTCTCTTTTAGTTCCTCTGCTTCGCGGCGTGTTGTCTCTTCTGCACCATAGGCAACCTCCACAATATCGGAGAATCCGATAGCCTTGAGTGCGCCGTAAACGTGCTCTATTGGCTTGCCGAACTGCGCCAGTACAGCGGGAGCTACCATTGCAATGACCTTCTTTTCCTGGCGTATCTCCTTGAGTACGTCAAAAACTTCGCACTTGTCAAAGATTGCTCCAAACGGGCATGCGTTGAGGCATTTGCCACAGTATATGCATTTGTCGGGGTCAATGTGCTCAACACCGTATTCGTCCTTTGAGATTGCCTTGACCGGGCATGCCTCTTCGCACGGCACGGGCATGTATATGATTGCATGGTAGGGGCAAACCTGGTGGCATTTGCCGCAGCTTATGCACTTGTCGTGGTCGATGTGCGCCTTGCCATCCTTGTCGTAATAGATAGCATCCTTCGGACAGTTTGTGTAGCATGGGCGGGCAACGCAGCCGCGGCAGAGGTTTGACACTTCGTAGTTGATTTTTACGCACGATGAGCATGCTTCGTCCATTACATGAAGGACTGCGCCGTTCTGCATGTCAATGCCATTACGCTGCATCATGCGCCTTGCATAGCTGCTTAGCGGGTCCATTTCGCTCTTTTCGTCCTGCATGGTAAAGCCGAGCATTGCCATTGCCTTGTACTTCACAACTGCACGTTCCTTGTGTATGCAGCATCTGCCCTTGGGCTTTTGGTTGCGGGGATACATTTTATAGGGCATGCCGTCAATCTTTTCAAGCATGTCGCCGTTTTTCCACATGGCAACCAGTTTCTTCAAAAGTCTGTAACGTATAAACATATCTGTTGGAGTTTGTTTACTGCCGTAATAGCGTCAATTGAACCGTTTTTACGGTTTGATGCAATTTCTGCCGTAAAAATAAGCAAAAAAGATTGAAATCTTGTAATAAGCTGTTTAAATTTGCATCAATGTTTATAAGCTGTTTAAATTTCTAAAAAATATTTTCTTATTGAGGCTGTATTGTTTATTTCGTCATGGCGATATAAATTTAAACAGTTTCTTCTTTATGATGAGTAAATATGCTATAAGAGATGCGGCTGAAGAGGCGTTTGCCCTGCTTGGAAAGAGTGAAAGGCTTTCATCGGCAGAGTGGAGCGGAGTGCTTTCATTGGGTGCTGTGGCTGGCGAACTGTTTGCCGAAAAGGCGCGCAGTGTGTCGGCATTGCATTTTGGCAATGGGGTGTATGTGCGCGCTCTCATCGAAATAAGCTCCTTTTGCCGCAATGGCTGCCGTTACTGCGGACTGCGCAGCGGAAACAGGCTTGCTGTGCGCTACCGCTTGAGCAAGGAGGAGATTCTTGCCTGCTGTGAGCGCGCGGCTCTTTCCGGTTTCAATACATTTGTGCTGCAGGGGGGCGAAGACCCGCTGCAGGGCAATGAATGGCTTGCCGATGTTGTGTCGGAGATAAAGAGACGCTATCCCGAAAAGGCTGTCACGCTTTCCGTGGGCGAGCGTTCGGCCGATGGTTACGCAATGTTGCGCAGCGCAGGCGCTGACAGGTATCTGCTCCGGCATGAAACTGCAAATGAGGAGCATTACGGCTTTCTGCACCCCAAAAGCATGAGTGCCCGCAACCGCCGGCAATCGCTCTTTATATTAAAGGAACTGGGCTATCAGGTAGGTGCGGGCATGATGATTGGCTCTCCCGGCCAGACAGTAGCACATCTTGTTGAGGACCTGATGCTGCTTGATGAACTGCAGCCGCAGATGATTGGCATAGGCCCTTTTATTCCTGCTGCAGGAACACCGTTTGCGGGTGAAACTCCAGGCAGTGTTGAGACAACGCTTCTGCTTCTGTCGCTGTTGCGCTTGCGGTTCCCGAAGTCGCTTATTCCGGCAACAACAGCGCTTGCCACCCTGGCCGGCAATGGCACTGAATGCGGAATTCTGGCGGGCGCAAATGTGGTTATGCCAAATTTCACCTTGCCCGGAGTGCGCGGCAAATATACAATATATGACAACAAGAAGTGCAACGGCAGCGAGTCGGCCGAAGAACTGGCGCTGCTTGAGAGCAAGCTCAATAAGATTGGCTATAAAATAGATTATGGCCGTGGCGACTATATGAAAAATTGACAAACATTGGAATATGTATAATCCAAAATCAACATCAGCAACTGAATTTATAAGTGACAGCGAAATTCGCTCCACAATTGAATATGCCCGCGAGAACTGCAATAACCGCGCTCTCGTTGATGGCGTTATTGAAAAGGCACGCAATTTCAAGGGGCTTAGCCACCGCGAGGCCGCGCTTCTGCTTGAATGCAGCGACCCCGAAACGGTTGAGCGCATATATTCGCTCGCCAATGAGATTAAGCACCGTTTCTATGGCAACCGCATAGTGATGTTTGCTCCGCTTTATCTCTCCAACTACTGCGTGAACGGCTGTGTATATTGCCCTTATCATGCCAAGAACAGGACTATCCGCCGCAAGAAACTTACACAAGAGGAGATTCGTGCCGAGGTGATAGCGCTGCAGGACATGGGGCACAAGCGCCTTGCCCTTGAGGCGGGAGAGCATCCGCTGAAGAACCCGATAGAGTATATTCTTGAGAGCATAAAAACGATATACAGCATTAAGCACAAAAACGGAGCAATCCGCCGCGTTAATGTGAATATTGCCGCAACTACGGTTGAAAACTATCGCCGCTTGCGCGATGCCGGAATAGGCACATATATTCTTTTTCAGGAAACATATAACAAGGCTAACTATGAGGCGCTGCATCCCACAGGGCCAAAGAGCGACTATGCCTATCACACTGAGGCCATGGACCGCGCAATGCAGGGCGGCATTGACGATGTGGGCATTGGGGTGCTGTTCGGGCTTGATACATACCGGTACGACTTTGTCGGTCTGCTCATGCACGCCGAACATCTTGAGGCAACGTATGGGGTAGGTCCGCATACGATAAGCGTGCCGCGTCTGTGCCAGGCCGATGATGTGGATACTGCCGACTTCAAGAATGCTGTGCCCGATGACGTGTTCTGCAAAATTGTGGCGGTAATACGCATTGCAGTTCCTTACACAGGCATGATTATATCGACACGCGAGAGCGCTAAAAGCAGGGAAAGGCTGCTTGAACTTGGCATTACGCAAATAAGCGGCGGTTCGCGTACAAGTGTGGGCGGGTATGTGAACGAGGAAGCGCCCGAAGAGAACTCGGCGCAGTTTGACATTGCCGACCACCGCTCGCTTGATGAGGTTGTGGAATGGCTGCTCGACCTTAATCACATTCCAAGCTTCTGCACGGCCTGTTACCGCGAGGGACGTACCGGCGACCGTTTTATGACCTTGCTTAAGAATGGGCAGATTTCAAATTGCTGTCTTCCGAATGCGCTTTTTACACTCAAGGAGTATTTAAAGGACTATGCTTCGCCACCGGTGCGTGCCAAGGGAGATGCTATGATAAAGCGTCTGCTTGAGGATATTCCCAACGATAGGGCGCGGAGCAAGGCGTCGGAGTATCTTGAGAAGATAGAGCAGGGAGAGCGCGATTTCAGGTTCTAAGAGGCTGGCTGCCGATAGTTTTTTCTAAAAACCGTCGGTTGCATGATGCTGTGCGTCCGGGGCTGTGCACTGTGGATGCTGCCGGTGTTGGCCTGTTCCGGGACTTGGAAACTGTTGCAATGGTTTATTCGAAACTTTTCCACAGCTTGTCGGCTGGCAGTGGCGCGGTAACCTTTATGGGTTCTTTTGATACTGGGTGCATGAACTCTATGCTGCGTGCGTGGAGCGAGATGCTTCCGTCGGGGTTTGAACGCTTTGCTCCGTATTTGAGGTCGCCTTTGATGGGGCAGCCGATTGATGCAAGCTGGCAGCGTATCTGGTGATGCCGCCCGGTCTTGAGCTCAACTTCAATAAGGCTGTAGTTTTGCGATGATGCTATGTGGCGATAGTAAAGCAGCGCGTGTTTGCTCCCCTTGACCTCTTTAGGGTAAGAGAAACTCTTGTTCATCTTCTCGTTGCGCAGAATCCATGTATCTATTTCGCCTTCGGGATTTGCCGGCCTTTCCTTTGTTATTGCCCAATAGATTTTCTTTACGTTGCCGTCGCGGAACATGTTGTTGAGCCGTTCAAGCGCCTTGCTTGTTCTTGCAAAAACAACTACTCCGCTTACAGGACGGTCGAGACGGTGGGGCAGTCCGATGAATACGTTGCCTGGCTTTGCGTACTTCTCCTTGATGTACTGCTTCATTGTGTCGCATAGCGACTTGTCGCCGGTTTTGTCGCCCTGGACAATCTCTCCGGCGGCCTTGTTGACTATAATAATATGGTTATCCTCGTACAGTACGTTCATTGTCGGTAATTTTTTTGCCAGTGTATTCAAGAGCGCTTAAAATAACTTTCTCGGTAAAGTACTGCACAAATTTCTCATCGTTATTCTTGCTTATTATGCCATTGATGAACGGCATTTCAATGCCTTTAAGGCAGAAGTGGAGAAAGCGTGCTGCAAGGTCGGCGCTTTCAGTTCTGAACACTCCCATTTGCTTGCCTTCTGTAATTATGTGACGGAAAAGCGCAATCTCCTTTGCGTCGAAACTCTTTCTTATATGCTCCACAATAAGAATGTAGTCGGCATGCAGGCAGCTGTTGCGGCGAACTATGCTGCGCGTTGCTTGCAAACGCACAAATATAAGCCTTATGATTTTCTTTTCAGGAGGCAGGCCTGACATGGCAACCTTTGTTATTGCGGCAGATATTTTCTTTACCTCCATCTCAATTGATGCCTCAAGCAGCTCTTCTTTGCTTTTGAAATAGGTGTAGACGGTGCGTCGGCTTTTGTTTGCTGCCGTTGCAACGTCTGCCATGGTTATGTTGCCAATACCTTGTTGGGCGAAAAGCTTTCGTGCTGCCTTTATTATAAGCTCCCTTGTGTCTATTGTGGCCATTCAGTGTTATTTTTCGGCAAAATTACACATTTCTGCACATTTGTGCAATGAGTTTGCCGCCAAAAAAACAATAAAAAAGAAGTTTTTTTGAAAAAAGTGGCTGAAAAATTTGGATGTTCGGGATAAAGGCTGTACCTTTGCATCAGTTTTGAAAACAGCATCGCGGGGTGGAGCAGTGGTAGCTCGTTGGGCTCATAACCCAAAGGCCGGAGGTTCGATCCCTTCCCCCGCTACTCAGAGAAGAACATTCGTTCTTCTCTTTTTTTTTGAAAAATAAACCCTTTTCTTTCTTTGTTCCCACTTTTAATTTATATCTTCGCATGTGAATGTTGCCAGTGGCGAACTTTTTTGCCGTTGAAAGCATTATAGAATAGTATGTTTCTTGAGAGAATTGATTTGCTTATAATAATATAATTGTCATGAAAACACGTCTTGAACATGATTCATTAGGCGAGATTCAGGTCCCTGCCGATGCTTATTACGGTGTGCAGACTCTGCGCGCAATGGTTAACTTTAAGGATATTAGCGGTATTACAATCAGTGACCATCCTTATTATGTAAAGGCTCTTGCTATGGTTAAGTGGGCTGCTGCTCATGCTAATGTATCTTTGGGTACGCTTGATGAGGAGATTGGCTCTGCCATAAAGAAGGCCTGTGAGGAGATTATGGAAGGAGCTTTAGTTGACCAGTTCCCGGTAGATCTCATCCAGGGCGGTGCGGGAACATCTACAAACATGAACATAAATGAGGTGGTGGCAAACCGTGCGCTTGAGATTATGGGTCATAATAAGGGCGAATATCAGTATTGCCACCCGAATGACCATGTTAACCTCTCACAGTCGACAAACGATGCCTATCCAACTTCGTTCAAACTCTGCTTTATTCTTCACAATGAGGATTTGGTGCGCGAACTGAAGAGCCTTATTAAGTCGTTCCGTGCAAAGGGCAGGGAGTTTGACAAGGTAATAAAGATGGGACGTACCCAGTTGCAGGATGCTGTGCCTATGACACTCGGTCAGGAGTTCGAGGCCTTTGCCGTTACTCTTGAAGAGGAAGTAAGCAGGCTTAATGAGATGGCGCGCCTGTTCCTTGAGGTGAACATGGGTGCAACAGCCATTGGTACCGGCATAAACACTGAACCCGGATACGCTCAGGCTTGCGTTGATGCGCTTAGGGTTATTTCGGGCAAGGAGTTTGTGCTTGCCGGCAACCTTGTGGAGGCAACTCCCGATGCCGGTTCATCTGTAATGTACTCATCGGCCCTTAAGCGTCTTGCTGTAAAGCTTTCTAAGATTTGCAACGACTTGCGTCTGCTTTCAAGCGGCCCGCGATGCGGCCTTAACGAAATTAACCTGCCGCCTATGCAGCCCGGTTCAAGCATTATGCCAGGAAAGGTAAATCCTGTTATTCCCGAGGTTGTGAATCAGATATGCTTCCGCGTAATAGGCAATGACCTCACTGTTACATTTGCTGCCGAGGCCGGACAGCTTCAGCTTAATGTGATGGAGCCGGTTATTGTTCACGCTATAATCTCGTCAATCCGCATGCTGCTGCGCGGCATGACACGTCTGCGTGTTCTTTGTGTTGACGGCATTACTGCAAACGAGGGCCACTGCAAGGAACTTGTTATGGGAAGCATTGGCATTGTTACCGCCCTTAATCCTGTGCTTGGATACGAGAATAGTGCAAGGATTGCAAAGCGTGCACTCAAGGAGAACCGCAGCGTGTACGACCTTGTGCTTGAGGAGAATCTTCTTTCAAAGGATGAACTTGATGAACTTTTGCGTCCCGAAAATATGATTGCTCCGCATAAGTTCCCCACAAGAAAGAATTGATTCAGCAATTTATACAGCGTCTTATTAGGGTGCGCAAGGTGAAATTTCCTGCGCACCCTAATAATTTTCTCTGTTCGTTGAATATTTTGTGAAGATTTGTAATGTTTTTTCCTTACAAACAACAAAAATGTATATTTTTGCGGAAAATATTAGAAACGGTATTGGCAGAAAAGTATTTATTATGGGAATTTATAGAATATGCATATTTCTTCTGTGTGCATTGTTTATAAGTTGTTCCGGCAGTGGCAGCAGTGCGGCCGATGTGTCTGCAGCAGCTAATGAAAAAGACGCAGGCGTTGCAGAAGTTCCTCTGCCGGTGGTTGCTGTTCCGCAGTTCTCTGTTCCGCAGTTCAACAGTTCGGAATTTGCGGCAAAGGTTAAAGTGGATTTTTCCGGAAACAGGGCGCAGCTGTCGGAGCTTCCTTATGGCGTTAGTGCGGATGTCAATGGTGCTGATGTGCTGCTTCGTTCCAATGTGCGCGGTGTGGAATATATTATAAGCGGGAAAACCGATAATGGTGCACTTACTGTTATAAGCGAGTTCTCTCCTCTTGTAACGCTCGACAGTGTTTCGCTTGTGTCAAGTGGCAAGAATGCTGTGCAAATATCATCAAAGGGCATTATTTATATGCGTACTTTGCGTCAGAGCAGAGTGGCGGATGCAGCGGTGGCAAAGAAAGCCGACAATCAGTCGGCAGCTTTAAAGTTCATGGGCAAGGCATTGCTGCTTGGCAACGGAAAACTGATAGTGGAGGCGGAGCGCAGAAGCGGCATTTTCTGCACTGATACTCTGTTTGTTGATGGTGCTGATGTGAAAATATCAAAAGCGCCCAATAATGCGGTGCTGGCAAACGGTGCAATAGTTGCAAACAATGGACACTTGACTGCATATTCGCAGAAGGATGTGATTAAGTGCAAGAAGGGCAGCGTTGCTGTGCTTGGCGGAAAATTGACAATTGCTTCGCATACGCCTAAGGCCGATGGAGTGCAGGCAATGAATTACTATCAAAAAGGCGGCAAGGTCAATGTATATGTGTCGGGCGCTGCTGCGGATGGTGTCAAGTGTGACAATGTGCTTGCCGTCAGCGGAGGATTGCTTGACATTACAACTGATGGCGACGCTCTGTTTAATAACAAAAAAAGTGACTATAGCTCGGCCTCGTGCCTGAAGAGCGGCAATATCATTTCAATATCGGGCGGCAAGAATCTGCTTCGGAGCAATGGAGATGGAGCTAAGGGAATAAGCAGCGATTCTGCTATAGTAATAAGCGGCGGTGTGGTTATGGCCCTCACAAAGGGTGCAGAAGTTTGTCATGAGATTGATATAAATGCTCATGCATCGGCAAAGGGCATAAAGAGTGACGGCGCTCTTTATATTACAGGCGGCGATGTAGAGGCCCTTGTTTTTGGAAAGGGAGAGCGTAACGAGGGTATTGAGGCAAAGGGGGATATGTATTTTGCCAATTATGCTGCGGTTTATGCGTTTGCGTATGACGATGCTATAAATGCTGGCAACTTAAATGTTTATGGCGGAACTGTGTATGCCTATTCTGTGGCGAACGATGCGGTTGACAGCAATGGACTTATAGATGTGCGGGGCGGAACTTTGATTGCCGATGGCTCGTTCTCTCCGGAACAGGGTGTTGACACTGATGATAATTCGGCCTATTCCGTCACGGGTGGAACGGTTGTTTCTGTCGGAGGTACAATGGGGCCTGCACCTTGCATTCCAATGAGCAAGAGGAGCACTGTCTGCACAGCGGCACTGTCGGGCATCAGGCTTGAAAAAGGAAAGTTTTTGAGCCTTGTGGGCAAAGACGGCAGTGCGCAGCTCTCGTACAAGCTGCAGCGCTCCATGCCTGACGCCGGCTCTGTGTTCGCTTCTTCACTGATAAATAAAAATGGCAGTTATTCGTTTGTGGTATCCGATTCTATAGCAGGAGGCAGCTATTTAAAGCATGGGCTTTCATGCGGAAGCGTGCCTGTGGGCGTTGTGCAGAAAGTGGCTTTCTGTGCTAAGGATATTGTTACCGTTGTGCGGAATGATGGCCGCGTTGTTGATGTTGCCAATATAAGGCCGATGAACGGTATGCCGCCTCCGCCGCCTCGCCATGCAAATAAAGATGATTTCAAGTTCCCCGACAGTGCCGGGCGCTTTCCTTTTGGCGGGAATATGCTTCCTCCTCCGCCGCCAGGCGGTCGTCGCGATATAAAAAGCGAATTCGGAGAAGACAATCTGCCTAACCTCTTCTAATATTTTATGATGCCGGTGCAAAATCCTCTTGTTGAACAGGACGCTGTGTCATAATGTGCAAACTGCTACGTTGCTCATCAATTTCGGATTTGGTCATGTACTTCCGTACACTCCCTTCATCCTTAATTTCAGCGCCTTGCATTTTACACATTCTTACCCAGCTAAAGAGGGTGTGCCGAAGTTTTGCATTTCGACACACCCTCTCATTTTGCAAATATGACAAAAAGGTCGTCCCTTATATTATTTGCCTGCTATTTTTGGGGCTTATACCTGTTGTTTAGCTCGTTGATAACCTCTTCTGTTATGTCAAGGCTCTTGTTGGCAAAGAGCATGTTGTCGTCAATTTTTGTAAGTATGTAGTCGTACCCCTTTTTTTTGTTGTACTCCTTTATGAAGTTGTTTATGGAATCGCGGAGCTCGCGGTTTTTCATATCATCGTTTTTCTTCAGGTCGGCGTAGAGCCTGTTTCTGAGTTTGGCAAGTTCTGTTTCTTTTTCCTGAATGGAAATTTGCCGGCGAAGGAACTCCTGAGGAGAAATAGTTGTTACCAATGATGCCTTAAGGCTTTCAATTTGGCGTTTTTCCTTTTCGAGCCTTGTTGTTATATTCTGTTCTTTGCGGATTAAATCGGTGTTTATGTCAATGGCAAAATTGTATCTTAACACAAGGGAGTCGATATTGACATATACAATCCTGAGTCCTTTTATAGAATCAATGCTTGTTGTCGGGGCAGTGGGGCGCACCTCTTCCCTGCATTGGGTGAATGCCAGCAGCATAAACAGCGCGGCAGGAATGAATAATATTTTTTTTATGTTTTTCATAGTATTTGTGGTTGTTAGCTTGAGTATTCTTGTTAAGACGATTTCTCGCTCACCCTCATCGGGTTGTCCTTGCGTGCATCCTTGTCCTGGGATTGCACGCATTTTATTCCCCTTTTGCGCATGGCTCTGTTGCCGCCTACATGAATGTTGGGGAAGCGTCCGTTTTTCTTTATTATTATAGTAATTGCCAGCAATGCAAAGCTTATTGCAATTATTAACAATGCAAATAGTAATGTTTTTGCCATTTTTTTCTATTTTTGCGATAAATCGCGAACTGATACTGCGCTCGTCGCTGATTTATTTACATGAATCTTGTGCAAAGATAAACTTTTTGTTTGCATGTGCCTTTCCTGTTTATGTAAAAAAAGCAAAAAAGAGGGCCGCGGTTTCAAAATTAAGATATTTTTAGATAGGAATCAGGTAATTTAAAATATAAAAAATGGAAAATCTTCAATTGCAGCCCAAAGCGGTATTCGACTATTTTTTACAGGTGTGCGAAATTCCTCATGGTTCAAAGAACGAGGCTCAAATTTCGGAATTCCTTTGCAATTTTGGCAAAAAACTTGGCCTTGAGACAGTGTCCGACAGTGTTGGTAATGTACTTATAAAGAAACCGGCAGCTCCGGGTTACGAGAACAGAAAAACTATTATACTTCAGGCTCACATGGATATGGTGTGCGACAAGCGTCCCGATGTGGAGCACGATTTTACTAAGGATGCCATAAAGCCGTGGGTCGATGGAGAGTGGCTCAAGGCTCAGGGAACTACTTTGGGCGCTGACAACGGCATTGGTGTTGCTGCGGCAATGGCTGTACTTGCCGACAAGGAGATGAAGCATGGCCCGGTCAACTGTCTGTTTACCATTGATGAGGAGACCGGACTGACTGGCGCTGAAGCTCTTGCACCAGAACTTCTTCAGGGCGATATTTTAGTGAATCTCGATTCTGAGGACGAGGGCGAAATGTTCATCGGCTGTGCAGGCGGTGTATGCAACTATGCCGAATTTAAGCATCTGTGGACTCCTCTTGCAAATGATATGTTCTGCATGAAGGTTGATATTAACAGCCTTACAGGAGGACATTCGGGCGACGATATAAACAAGGGTCGTGCCAATGCCAATAAACTGCTTTGCCGTTTCCTCAGCCGCGTGGCAGAAAAGTATGAATTCAGCTTGTGCGAGATTAGCGGCGGCAGCCTGCATAATGCGATACCGCGTGACGCTTCGGCAGTTTTTGCTGTTCCCAATGCCGACAAGGAGTCTGTAAGGGTTGACTTTAATATATTTGCGGCAGAGGTGGAGAATGAGTATAGCGCTACAGAACCAAATATGCGGTTTACTTTGCAGAGCACTGACGCAGCTGCGCGCGCAATTGAGCCGGCGGTTGCAAATAATCTCCTTAAGTCGCTTTGTGCAGTGTTCAATGGGGTTTTTGCCATGAGCCAGGATGTTCCGGGACTGGTTGAGACCTCAAGCAATCTTGCATCGGTAAAGCGTACCGGCGACAACACTATTCTGGTAACGACAAGCCAGAGAAGTTCAATTGAATCGGCAAGGGACAATGTATCCGATTCTGTGCGTGCGGCATTTGAACTTGGCGGTGCATCTGTTGTAACAAAGGGCAAGTATCCGGGCTGGAAGCCTAATATGAAATCGGAAATTCTGAAGGTTGCGTGCGATACATATAAGAGTCTTTTTGGCGAGGATGCCAAGATAAAGGCTATACATGCTGGCCTTGAGTGCGGTCTGTTCCTTGAGAAAGCTCCTCATCTTGACATGATTTCATTTGGCCCAACAATGCGTGGCGTACATTCGCCCGATGAGCGCCTGCATATTGAGTCTACAGCACGCTGGTGGCGTCATCTTCAGGCTCTGCTTGAACAGGCTCCCGCAAAATGACTGTTTGTGTAATAAAATGGCAGTTTCATCGTTATTTTAGAAAATATCTGCGATGAATGCAATAATAAAAATACTGTCCATATTCATGATTCCGGTACTCCTCGTCGCTTGTGACGAGGATGCCGGCTTTTCTTCAAGCCCTTCGCTGAGGCTTGAGTTTTCAAGTGATACTATATCTTTCGACACTCTGTTTACTGCTGTGGGTTCGCCAACGTCGGGAGTTGTGGTGCGCAACAGAAACAGCGATGCCTTGCGCATAAGCAATGTCCGTCTTGCCGGTGGCGATGCGTCGGGTTTCAGTGTGCTTGTTGACGGACAGTACGGCACGTCAATGAACGACCTTGAGATTAGGGCAAAGGACAGTATATTCGTGTATGCCTCGGTGGAACTTGAACGCAACGGTGCTGATGTTCCGCTAATGGTAAAGGATTCTTTGCTTTTTACACTTGAAAGCGGTGTGCAGCAGCATGTGATGCTGCTTGCCTATGGTAGGGATGTCACTTTCCTCCGTGGGGAGAATATAACTGCCGATACTGTGCTTGGCGGCGGGCATTATGTGGTTTATGACAGTCTTTTTGTAGCGCCGGGTGCAACGCTGTCGCTGAAGGAGGGCACTACGCTTTACTTCCATGACAAGGCGTTCATGAAGGTTGCCGGCCGTCTGGTGGCGGAAGGCTCTGCTGAGAATCCCATTGTTATGCGCGGCGACAGGACTGACCGCATGTTCTCCTATCTGCCATACGACCGTGTGCCGGGACAGTGGGGCGGAGTGGTATTTACGGCCGAAAGCAATGATAATTCGCTTTTGCACTGTGATATACACAGCGCCAATTATGGCATAAGGGTTGAGAGAGGCGATACGCTTGCTCATCGCATATCAATAGAGTCGTCCAAACTTTGCAACTTTAAGGGTAATGCCCTGGAACTGAATATGTCACGCGCATCGGTGAACAATTCTCTGATAGCTAATGCCGAAGGCAATTGCGTGAAGGTGGTGGGAGGCGATGTTTCGTTTGTGCATTGCACGATTGCGAACTTCTATGTGTGGGAGGTGCGTGACGTTGCCGTAGCCCTGCATAACAGCATGGGCGAAGAGCCGGCACCGCTTCGCGGGGCACTGTTTGCCAATTGCGTTATTACCGGCTCTAAGGATGACGAGGTTATGGGCTACTTGAGCAATCTCGGCGATACTGTCCCTGATTGCATTAACTACCGTTTTGAGAATTCGCTTATAAACACTGTTGCCGAAGGTGATACTTGCTTTGTGAATGTAGTCTTTGATGTAAAGGACAGCGTTCCTTTTGCAAAAGAGCATTTCAGGCTTATTGACCACGAGGTCTTTGATTATGATTTTCATTTGGCTGCTGAATCTGCAGCCCGCGGCCGTGCCTCGGATGCTTATATAACATCATTGCCTTATGACCTTGACGGCAATCCGCGTACTGCCGGAGCTGTGGATGCCGGCTGCTATCAGTTTGTTGAGCAGTCTAAGGAGGAAACGGAAAACTGAAAGCTTTGCTTGAAGTTTTGACAACACTGGCAGCAATTAGTCGCACGAAGCATAGACGGAGTTTATGCCGTGCGGGTTGCGAATGGACAGCGTTGTCAAAACGGAAAACTGAAAACGGAAAGGTGAAAGCTGAAAACGGAGAAGTGTTATCTTGCTTCTCCGTTTTTAGTCTTATTCATGATGATAGGGCAGGTGGTTTATTATAGTGTATGCCCTGTAGAGCTGTTCCACAAAGAGCAGGCGAATCATTTGGTGCGAGAAGGTCATTTTTGAAAGTGACAGCTTTTCATGTGCGGCGTCATATACCTTAGGGGCAAATCCGTAAGGACCGCCTACAATAAACACCAGCCGCTTGGTTGAGATGTTCTGCTTGTGCTCAACCCATGAGGCGAATTCGGTTGAACGGAATTCTTTGCCTCCCTCGTCAAGAAGCACTATGCGGTCGCCCGCCTGAAGGGATTTAAGTATAAGTTCGCCCTCCATCTCTTTCTGTTGCGCCTCGCTCAGTTTCTTTGCATTCTTGAGCTCTGGGACTATTTCCATGTCAAATTGGGCAAAATGGCTCAAGCGTTTAACGTAATCGTTTATGCCGGCAATTATGTTCGTGTCAACGGTGCGCCCCACAACCAATAGCGTTATTCTCATTTTTTTTAGTATCTGTTTCAAAGTTTCGCCGCGAAGATAAACAAAAAAGCGTTTGTTTTTGCACTAATTGGGGGAATTGTATATCTTCGCAAAAAATATATATGACTATGGATGTAAAAGACGAACTTATTGACAGGCTTATTGACCTTGCGTTTGCCGAGGATATTGGTGACGGTGACCATACTACGCTTTCTACAATCCCTTCCGGGGCGATGGGAAAGAATATGCTGCTCATAAAGGAGGACGGCGTGCTTGCAGGCGTTGAAATGGCAAAGCGCATTTTTGCACGCTTTGACGAGAAATTGCAGGTTGAAGTGCTCATTGAGGATGGCGCTGAGGTAAAGAAGGGCGATATTGCCATGTATGTTACAGGCAGCGTGCGTTCGCTGTTGCAGACTGAGCGTCTGATGCTGAATGTTATGCAGCGCATGAGCGGCATTGCTACAATGACCCGCCGCTATGTGAAGGAGCTTGAGGGCACGAACACCCGCGTGCTTGATACTCGCAAGACTACCCCGGGCATGCGTATCATGGAAAAGGAGGCGGTTCGCATCGGCGGCGGTGTGAATCACAGAATTGGCCTCTTTGATATGATTCTTATTAAGGACAACCACGTTGACTTTGCCGGTGGCATTGAGCAGGCTGTATCCCGCGCCAAGGAGTATTGCAAGGCTTGCGGCAAGGAACTGAAGATTGAGGTTGAGGTACGCACGCTTGAAGACTTGCAGAAGGTTATTGACATGGGCGGCATTCAGCGTATAATGTTCGATAATTTCGATACTGAAAAGACACGCAAGGCGGTGGAAATGGTTGCCGGCCGATACGAGACTGAGTCATCGGGCGGAATAACATTCGACACTTTGCGCGATTATGCTCTTTGCGGTGTTGACTTTATATCTGTAGGTGCGCTTACTCACTCGGTTAAAGGACTTGATATGAGTTTCAAGGCTGTTAAGTAAGAAACTGCCTGATTTCTCCTGCTGTCCACTTGGGCTGCCGGCGCAGGCAGCGCAATGGGCGATTGGTTGAGAAAACTCTGCTTTCTGCTGATTTCGCTTATTTGTCATGGATTAAAGTATTATCTTGCATTCAGTTTGGTTCTGCACTTGTGCAACAATCAGTTTTTGAAATGGCATTAAGCATAGGCAAAAGATACAGTGAATATTTTATATACCTCTTTTTCTGGGGCATATTGATGCTCTCCCCGGTGTGGGGCGACTTTATCGGTGTCTCTGGGAGCAATCTTACTTTTGATGAACTTCTCAACTTTTGGGAGTTTCTTCTTCCGGCGGCTGTGATGTTCGTTTTGAACAATTGGATATTAGTACCCTTCTTTCTTTATAAAAAGAGAGGCGGGTACTATATTATTTATTCGCTGTGCGTTGTTGTGGCATCGTGCATGATTTATATCTTTTCAACAGATTTTGAGAAGAAACCGCCGCCATTGCCCGACAGGGTTATGCATGAGGGCGTTCCGCCAAAGGACTTCTCTCGCGATGGCATGAGGCCGCATGATGGCTTCAGGCATCCGATGCCGCACCGCCATCATCATAAGAAAGAACCCGGCAAGAGACTGCTTTTCACTGTCTCCAATCCGGGCAGCATGAAGGTTTTTATTGTGGTGTTTGTGCTCTTCTTCAATATATGCGTGCGCATGACTTTCTTTGCAATGAGGCGCGACGAGAGATACCAGGAACTTGAGCGGGAGAAACTGAAGGCCGAACTCGAGTATCTCAAGTATCAGATAAACCCGCACTTTTTCATGAACACTCTCAATAATATCCATTCACTGATTGATATTGATGGGAGCAGGGCGCAGAAGGCTGTTGTGAAACTCTCGAAAATGATGAGGTATGTGCTTTATGATTCAACATCGTCGCTTGTTCCTCTTGAGAAGGACCTTGTGTTCCTGAAAAGCTATATTGATCTCATGCGCTTGAGGTATACCGAAAGGCTGACGGTGAAGGTGAATTTTGATGCTGAAGATGCGCGGGGGGTATATGTGCCCTCCTTGCTCCTGATTGTTTTTGTGGAGAATGCCTTCAAGCATGGGGTGTCGTATAATAAGGAGTCGGACATTGATGTCTCTGTGTCAGTGGATGAGGCTTCGGAAACAGTGCTTTTTGCGTGCAGCAACAGTTTGTGCGGAGATGGTGCGGGCGCATTGGATACTGCATCCAAGGGGATTGGCATAGAGAATGCAAGAAAGAGGCTTGGGCTTATTTATGGCGGCAAGGCGTCTTTGGAGATAACCAATGACGGCAGCAGATATAATGTGGTTCTTAAAATTCCTATGAGTTATGATAAGGTGCTTGATAATTGACGACGAGCCGTTGGCCGTGGTGCAAATGGAGAAATATGTTGAGCGCACGCCATTTATGGAGTGCGCAGGGACGTGCTGCAGTGCAGCAGAGGCTATTGAACTGTTGGGCAAGGAGCAGGTTGATGTTATGTTCCTGGATATAAACATGCCCGATGTGAATGGTCTGCAGCTGGTGCGTTCCCTCTCCCGCCCTCCCATGGTGGTGTTTACAACGGCATATTCGGAATATGCGCTGGAGGGTTTTAAGGTAGATGCGGTAGATTATCTGCTCAAGCCTATATGCTTTGAGGACTTCCTCAAGGCTGCAAACAAGGTGAAGGAGCAGATTGACTTGCGCGAGATGGCTATGGCTAGGCATGAGGCCTTGCATGCGGCTGCGGCCGAGACAAAGGAGATGCATGATTCCCTGTTTGTCAAGTCCGATTACAGAATTCTGCGTATTCCAATATCTTCAATTGTTTATGTTGAGAGCATGAGCGAATATGTCCGTATTTATGTGGAGGGGCAGGCTAAGCCTGTCATATCGCTCTTGAGCATGAAGAAGGTTGAGGATGCCTTGCCGCAGGATTCCTTTATGCGCGTTCACAGGTCGTATATTGTGAACCTTGGAAAGATAAAGGAGGTTGCCAAAATGCGTATTGTGTATGATGGCGATGTGTATGTGCCTATTGGCGAAATGTACAAGGATGCATTTTTTGACTATATTGACAAATATTTCATCGGTAAGGGAAGATAGGGGGATAGGCGTATCGTTCATGGCATTGTAATTTGGACTGCAAAATCTTGCGGTCCTTTTTTTGCGCGCAGCGTTGCCGGTTAATAATGGTTAAATGCTTTTTGGTTTGCTGGACATGATGTAATTTTGTTATTGGTTGGCAGTTCCCTTGGGAACACTATCCTGTTTTGCGGTGTTTAATTATTAGAAGCTGTTTGAATTTATATCGCCAATTTTTTTATAGAGCAAAAATAGCGAAACAAACAAGATGGTTTCAATGGGAACAATATTTTTTAGAAATTTAAACTGCTTCTTAAAACGATTTGCTGTATGAGACATCAGGATTTTATGCGTAAGGCAATAGAACTGGCGGTTGAGAATGTCAGGAACGGCGGCGGCCCGTTCGGCGCTGTGATTGTGAAGGATGGCGAGGTGGTGTCGGCCGGAGTGAATAGGGTTACTGCGAACAATGACCCTACGGCGCATGCCGAGGTTAGCGCAATTCGCGCGGCATGTACTAAATTGGGGACATTTAATCTTAGCGGATGTGTAATCTACACGTCGTGCGAACCGTGTCCAATGTGCCTTGGAGCTATCTATTGGGCGCATCTTGACAAGATATATTATGGTGCCAGCCAGTACGATGCGGCAAAGGCCGGCTTTGACGATTCGTTTATCTACAAGGAACTTGAACTTAAACCGCAGGAGCGAAATAAGCCTGTGGAAAATATTCTGCCCGATGAGGCTGTTGCTCCATTTGACGAGTGGCGTGGGAAATGCGACAAGGTAGAGTATTGATTACTGCTGCAGCGGCATTTCGTAGGTGTCGTATATTATGCCGCGTCCTCCGAATCCCTCCTTTTGGGATATAAGGCCTTCGTTGAGCGTTCTCCCGCCCTGTTCGGTGGATATTCCAAAGTCAATATACTGCTTTTCGTGGTATACATTATCAATTAGATGCGCAGTCAATGCATCAAGCGCGCCGCTCTCTTTGCCTTTTGGCGATGCGCTTATGTATTGAAAGTGCGCAACTGTTTGCGTAAGGTAAACAACAATGCCTGCTGCTATTTCATTTCCAAATACGGCTGTGTGGAGCTTTATGTTTTCAGGGAAACGGTTCTGCAGCATTTTTATCTCTTCAATGCTGTGTACAGGCAAGCAGCCGTGTCTTTCTGAAAGGTTCTGCGTGAGGATTTTCCAGAATCCTTCGTAGTCGTTGCTTTCGTTGCACGCTACGCCAAGACTTTTGGCCTTTTTTACGCCGCGCTGCCTTAGCTGGCTGAATTTTAGTCTGCTGCTGTTGTCAATGGTGGTGGATATGCCTCTTGCAATCACTTTTGCATTCATCCTGAATAGTGCATAAAGCATCTCGTCCGATGGCATTGAGTGGTATATTGCCGGCAATGGCTTTATGATAATGCGGCTTGCCCCTGTTTTTTCCTGCAAAAACGCCTTTGCTGCTGCAAAAATGTCAAGAACATCTATTGTCTTTGCTGCAGCGTCTGTTACAAGTCCGCCATAGGTCAGCCCGCCGTGTGATTCAATAATGCCTTCGCTTTCCTTTATGTTTGCCGGCAGCAGGGCAGTGAGCCTTCCATCCTTGTAGAACATCAGCGAGAAGTCAACGAAACGGCAGGAGTGATAATCCATGTATTCGCGCTCAAAAAGGAATGTTGCATTCTTTGCCTTTTTTACAAAGGCATTCCATTCATCCCTCTGCGCGGGGGTGTATCTTGTGACTTCTATTGGCATCTGTTTTTTGATTTTCCTTGTAAAAATAGGCAAAATAGTGCAGACAAACCAAGGAAAGCAACTTAAAGATACATGTGAATAATGATTTTTCTATTTTTTTGAAAAATAATCCACTCAATATTTGCTTATTTGAATATAACGCGCTACCTTTGCAACGCAAAATGAGAGTGGAGCACTTCCCTGGAAGTTTGGGTGAGTGGCTGAAACCAGCAGTTTGCTAAACTGCCGTACGGGTTACCGTACCGGGGGTTCGAATCCCCCAGCTTCCGCTTATTTTTGCAAATGGCGCTTTCGTCTAGTGGCTAGGACACATGCCTCTCACGCATGGAACACGGGTTCGATTCCCGTAGGCGCTACAAAGCAGGTGGGAATAAATGAATGCGATTTTGATTCCCATGAGCGTATAAAATAATTTAAAATGGCGCTTTCGTCTAGTGGCTAGGACACATGCCTCTCACGCATGGAACACGGGTTCGATTCCCGTAGGCGCTACAAATGAAGAACCTTTTGAGGTTCTTTTTTTATGTCCAGACTTTGACGATGGAATGGAATCAAAATCAAGGGCTCAACGTAAAATTCGGCTCAACGTAAAATTCTGAGGGATTTTGTATTCATGCATATAATTTTGCCAGTCTGAAAAGGAAAAAATCTTTATCTTTCACCCCCCCCCTGAATTGTGCTCTGAAAGCCTTGATTTTAGAGTTGAAGCTCTCTGATGCGGCATTTGTTGAACGCTTGTCGAAGAAGTTGAGAATCTTCTCATAAAATAGGCTATTCTCTTCGGAGCATAATCGATGGTTTCAACGGATAATACCCCTTTGCAGATTCTGCGAGATAGCGACAAACGGCTTACTCTAACCGCAAATAGGATACCTCTCAGCCAATGGTTCTGCGAGCAATACGACAAACTCCGACAATCAATCCGTAAACTTATACAGCCAAAGAAGAGCAGAGGAATGAAACTATAAGTATTAATGAAATAGCAATACTAAATGCTGTAAAAAGAGAAAAACTATTGCGATGAAACATTTTTATGAGAGATTTTCGCTATCTTTGCATTGAATATGTTATTGCTTGTATTACATTTGATTAGAAATATAATAGATATTGAATATGAAACTTAACAAGATTCGTTTGAATAACTTTAAATGTTATGTAAATACGGAAATACAATTTCATCCCAGAATGAATGTCTTTGTTGGTATTAACGGTACTGGTAAATCTTCTATTTTGGAGGCAATACGTATTGCTGTTGGCTCTTTATTTTTGAATGTGGATAAATATAAGGACAAAATATCAAGTCCTGGAATTGTTCAAGATGATGTGCGATTACAGAATCTTGAGCCTCAATATCCTGTTTGGATTGAGGCCTGTGGTTGTATTACAAATTTTACAGGGAATGAACAGCCTATTGATATATCATGGATTCGTTCATTAGAGAAGAAGGGTGGTGCTACAACTAGAAATAAAGCCAAGGAAATGCAGAAAGTATCTATGGATATGCAGGATGCAGTCAGGAATGGTAAAGGAAATATCCCATTATTAGCATATTACTCAACTGATAGGTATAAAAAAGAAAAGAAAGATTTTGGCGTGATTGCAGATGGTAGTCGTTTGCGTGGGTACTACAATGCTCTTGATTCACTTACAAATATAAAATTCTTTCAGAATCTATATTATACAGAGACCTTAGATGCTATACAAAAAGAGACTCCGTCTATGATGCTTAATGCGGTAAATTCTGCCGTTAAGGCTTGTGTCGGATGTAGTGATGTATATTATGATATAAAGAAAGCTGAAATCATAATGAAGGCTGCAAATGGAGATCTCACGCCAATGCATCTATTAAGCGATGGTGTTCGTTCGGTGCTATCTATGGTTATGGAGATTGCTTTCCGATGCGCCTTGTTGAATCCACACTTGGGTGTTGATGCTGCAAAAGCCACAAAAGGAATTGTGTTGATTGATGAGATTGATTTACATTTACATCCAGAATGGCAAATGCATATTTTACAAGATCTACAAAAAGCATTCCCTAATATTCAGTTCTTTGTAACGACACATGCTCCAGTTGTTATTAGTGCATTGGAGGATTGTCGGATATATAGTATTAGTCAAGGAGTGGTTTACGACTTTCCTTTACAATATGGTTTAAATGCTGATTCGATTTTACAGGTGATGGGTGTTCAGAGAATGAATCCTGAATATCAGAAAGAACTCGATACATATATATTACAGATTGAGCAAGGTTTGGGTCTTTCTGAGGATGCATTGAATAGGCGTGAGAAATTAAATAAGTGGCTTGGTGAAGCGCATTCAGACCTAAAGAGAGCGGATATTATGTTATCTTTTTTTGAGAAGATTGAGTAATATGAGATACATAGAAAAAAATAATCCTCCTGAATACCTACTTGCGTGGAAAAATAAACAAAAGCAGGCAGGGTGTAATTTGTTGTATAACGACTTTCCATATAAAGAACGCTTAAATAATGATCTTAGAAAAGAACAACATTGTATTTGTTGTTATTGTCAAAGGAAGATGGATCATTTCCAGGGAGATTTGGTGCGCGGTTCTCATAATGAGCATTTGTATCCTGAGAATATACCAGGAGATCAATTGAGTCACGATTTACAAGTTGAATATTCAAATATATATGCATGTTGTATTGATTCACGAGGGTGTGAAAAACGTTTGCAATATTGCGGCGAGATAAAATCTAATAATAAAATACCTCATTTAATACAAGATCCAGAATGCTCTAATTATTTCCGATACAATATATTAGGCGAAATTATCCCCAATGGATTTTACGGGACGTGGGAAGATTATATGAATAATGAAAAAGAGTTAGAAGGTTCATTATATGAAGCCTTTCTATGTATAAAAATGTTAAATTTAAATTGCATAACTTTGAAATTATATAGATATCAGATATTGCAGTCATTTATAACAGTTATATCACAATGGACCGCAGATAAATTAGACAGCTATATTTCTAGTTATGAAAGAGCTGCAGAATATCAAGAATTAATAAATATGAAGTTGCAGTATATGCGTCAGAGATACCATATATTAACAAAGTAAATCAACCATTAAAGTCTGGGTGTATTGCTGTTATATGTTACTATTGAACTTTTCATCATTTTTTAGAGTCTTGAATCTTCTCAACAACTCTTGTTTTTAATGAGTTTGAAGGTTTGATTTCTACTTTTGGAGTATGAATTTCTATAATTTCTGGCTCAACGTAAAAAGTTGAGGGGTAAAAAATAAATGTTTATTTTTGCTGTCAATAAAATTCAAAGACTATGCAAAAAGACGGCTACTCCCTTCTGCTTCCCACCGGCACACTTGATTATTTTGATGTTGTCAATGTACAT
>JAFXAR010000051.1 GCA_017516885.1 Bacteroidaceae bacterium | reverse complement strand
TCAAAGTTATGATGTCTATACATAATACACCCCAAAAGTTTTATGTCTAACTTTTGGGGTGCAGTTCAGAAGCGACGAGGGGTCTGTTTTTTTATTACAACCGCAAATATTTTGCTAACCCACACCTTTTTGCTACTGAGCTATTTATTCTTCTAAAATATCCGGCAGGTGATAATACTTTCGCTCTTCCACGTCTGCGGCAGCAGCTCTTTATTCAAACGAAAGTTCAAGCTGCTTGGGTTCTGTGCCTAACAGATTGAATGATATTCTGTGATAGGGGGTGATGCCGAACTCGCGTATTGCAGCGCGGTGCTTGGCGGTAGGGTAGCCCTTGTTTCCCTTCCAGCCGTACATTGGATACTCCTCGGCAATGCGCATCATGTAGTCATCGCGGTAGGTCTTTGCAAGAATTGACGCTGCTGCAATGCTCATATATGTGGCATCGCCCTTTACTACGGTGTTGTGCGTTATGCCGGGGTAGGGCGAGAATTTGTTGCCGTCGATAAGAAGGTGCTGGGGGCGTGTCTTAAGGCCGTCGACTGCGCGGTGCATGGCGAGGATTGATGCGCGCAGAATATTTATCTTGTCAATCTCCGCCGCTGTTACAATGCCCACAGCCCATGCAACAGCCTCGCGTTCTATTACTTCGCGCAGGCGGTAGCGCTGCGCTTCGGTAAGCTGCTTTGAGTCGTTGAGGAGCGGGTCGCTGAAGCCTTCGGGCAGAATCACAGCTGCAGCGTACACGTCACCGGCAAGACAGCCGCGCCCGGCTTCGTCGCAGCCGGCCTCAATTATGCCTTTTGTCTGATAGGGTTTCAGCATTATGAAAACATTTTTATGGCTCTTGTTATGCCCTTTACAAGCGTGTCAACCTCCTCGGCGGTGTTGTATGCGGCGAACGATGCGCGTACAGTGCCGGGGATGCCAAGATGCTCCATGAGCGGCTGGGCGCAGTGGTGGCCGGTGCGCACAGCAATGCCCATGTGGTCGAGCAGTGTGCCAATGTCGGCAGGGTGAATGCTTCCGGTGAGGAATGATATTGCCGAACTGTGGGGATTGCCTATTATGCGCATGCCTTCAATGGTGCGCAACTGTTCAAGCGCGTACTCTGTGAGCATGCGCTCGTGTGCGGCAATATTGTCTATCCCTATGCCGTTTACCCATTCGAGCGCCTTGCCCAAAGCTATTATGGCTGCGTAGTCGGGCGTGCCGGCCTCGAATTTATAGGGGAGCTCGTTGTATGTGGTCTTCTCAAAGCGTACGCTCTTAATCATTTCGCCGCCGCCGTGATAGGGCTGCATGGCATTGAGCCACTTTTCCTTGCCGTAGAGCACGCCTATTCCTGTGGGGGCATAGACCTTGTGTCCGCTGAATGCAAGGAAATCGGCGTCAAGCTCTTGCACGTCTACCCTTATGTGCGGGGTGCTCTGTGCGCCGTCAACGAGCACCGGCACGTTATGGCTGTGGGCAATGCTGATAATCTCCCTTACCGGGCTTTGCATGCCCAGTACGTTTGATACATGGGCGATGCTTACAAGGCGGGTGCGGCTGTTGAAGAGGGATTTGTATGCCTCAATGTCGATACTGCAGCCGGCATTGAGCGGAATAATGCGTATTGCAATGCCCATGCGGTCGCGCAGCAGCTGCCAGGGGACAATGTTGCTGTGGTGCTCAAGGGTTGATATTATTATCTCGTCGCCCTCTTTGAGGAATGTTCCGCCAAAGGACGATGCCACAAGGTTTATGCTTTCTGTTGTGCCGCGTGTGAATATTATCTCGTGGCTGTGTGCTGCGCCTATGAACTCCTTTACTGTGCAGCGCGCTCTCTCCATGGCCTCTGTGGCCGCCTGGGAGAGATAATGCACCCCGCGGTGCACATTGGCGTTCATGGTGGTGTAGACCTCGCTTATAGCGTCAATTACGCAGCGTGGCTTTTGGGTGGTTGCGGCATTGTCCAGATAGACAAGCGGCTTGCCGTGTACCTGGGTGGCGAGTATTGGGAACTCTTTGCGTATCTCTTGCGGGTCAAGCATCTTTCCTTTCTCTCTGTTATTTGCACAGGGCGCAGCCCTTGCAGTGGTTTAGCTCGCCGCGCAGACGCTTTTCAACAAGCATGTGAAGCCTGTCGCGCAGCGCGTCAATCTTTATGTTCTCAATAACTTCGCCTGCAAATGCGTGCATGAGCAGATGGCGTGCCTCTGCGGCAGGAATGCCGCGCTGCTGCATGTAGAAGAGCGCATTCTCGTCTAACTGCCCCACGGTTGAGCCGTGGCTGCACTTGACATCGTCGGCGTATATCTCAAGCTGCGGCTGGGCGTACATGTGCGCGTCGCTTGTAAGGCACAGGTTGCGGTTGGTCTGCTGCGACAGGGTGTGCTGTGCATCGGGGCGGATGAGCATTTTGCCGGCGAATACTCCGGTGGATTGCTCGTCGAGTATATATTTGTAGAGCTCGTTGCTGGTGCAATTGCCGCTTTTGTGGTCGACAAGGGTGCGGTTGTCGGTGTGCTGGTTCTTGTCGCCTATGACAAGGCCGCTGATGTCGGCAGCCGCTCCGCCTTCTTCAAGCGTTACTTCAATTCTGTTGCGGGTGAAGCCTCCTGTGAGGGTTATGTTGCTGTGGATGAAATTGCTGTCGGCCTGCTGGCGCACAAACAGATGGCTGAGCCTTGTGTTGCTGTGCGATGTCTCCTCAAGTTCATAGAGGTGCAGATTAGCTCCACGCCCTATGAATATTTCAGTTACCTGTGTCGAGAGTGTCTGCTTTGCCATTGAGGAGTGGTCGCATACAAGAAGGCTTGCGCTGCTGTTCTCCTCAAGTATTATGAGCAGACGGCGGTTGGACAGCATCTCAACATTGGCCTGCAGAAGGGTTATAATCTGTATAGTCTCTTCAACGGCCGTGTTTTTGGGTATGTAGAGCAGAAGCCCGTCCTGGGCGAACATTGTGTTGAACTGTGCAATGCTGTCGCCATTGGCGGCAAGCGCATTGTAGTATGATGCAAGCAGGGCAGGGTTCTTGCTGGCTGTTTCATTGAGGCTTGCAAGAACTACTCCCGACGGAAGTTCCTTGCCGTTGCTGCCGTTGCTGAATGTGTCGTTGATAATGAATGCCTGGCGTGTCTTCAGGTCGGGAACATCGCATGTGAATATGCTCTGCCTGTCGGCCTTTACGTTCACGCGCCCAAGGTTCATGCCGTAGTTGGCGGCGAACTGCTTTGAGACATTGCTGTGCAGCCAGTCCTCCTCCTTTATGCCGGGGAATCCGGCTGCCTTGAACCGGGCGTATGCCTTGCTGCGCGCATCGTTGAGCAATGCGGCGCATGGCTTTTCAACAAGCTCCCTGTTCTGCTCGAAAATGTCAATATATTCCTGGCTCATTGCTGCTTGTTAATTGTTTAGGGCCTTAATCCAGTCGTATCCGCGCTCCTCAAGCTCCATTACAAGCTCAGGACCGGCAGTCTTTACAATCTTGCCGTTGTAGAGTACATGTACAATATCGGGCTTTATGTAGTCGAGCAGACGCTGGTAGTGGGTAATGACGAGGCTCGATGTGTCCTCTCGCTTCAGCTTGTTCACTCCTTCGGCTACAATGCGCAGAGCGTCAATGTCAAGGCCCGAGTCGGTCTCGTCAAGGATGCTGAGCGTGGGTTCGAGCATTGCCATCTGGAATATCTCGTTGCGCTTCTTTTCGCCGCCGCTGAAACCTTCGTTAACCGAACGGTTGGCGAGCTTGCTTTCAAGATTCACAAGGGCGCGTTTCTCGCGCATCATCTTGAGGAACTCGGTGGCATTCATGGGCTCTTGTCCCAAATATTGGCGCTTGGCGTTTATGGCTGCGCGCATAAAGTTGGTAATGCTTACCCCGGGAATCTCTACGGGGTACTGGAACGAGAGGAAGAGGCCTTCGTGGCTGCGCTCCTCGGGGGCAAGCTCAAGCAGGTTCTTGCCTTTGTAGAATATTTCGCCTTCAGTAACGGTGTAGGCCGGGTGGCCTACAAGCACATTGCTCAGGGTGCTCTTTCCCGAACCGTTGGGGCCCATTATGGCGTGTACCTCGCCCGCTTTCACGGTGAGGTTTATTCCTTTCAGTATCTCCTTGCCGTCAATTGTGGCATGGAGGTTCTTGATTTCCAATAAATTTTCCATTTGTTCATCATTTTTGTCAGCCCACCGCGCCTTCAAGCGATACGCTGAGCAGTTTCTGCGCCTCTATGGCAAATTCCATAGGCAATTTGTTTATAACCTCCTTGGCATATCCGTTGACAATCAGCCCTATAGCCTCCTCTGTGCCTATTCCGCGCTGGTTGCAGTAGAAGAGCTGGTCCTCGGAGATTTTTGAGGTGGTAGCCTCGTGCTCTATCACAGCGCTCTTGTTGTGTATGTCCATGTAGGGGAATGTGTGCGCACCGCACTTGTCGCCAAGCAGCAGCGAGTCGCACTGGCTGTAGTTGCGCGCGCCGTCGGCATTCTTGCTGACGCGCACAAGGCCGCGGTAGGAATTCTGGCTCTGTCCGGCCGATATTCCCTTGCTTATGATTGTGCTCTTGGTGTTCTTGCCCAAATGTATCATTTTTGTGCCGGTGTCGGCCTGCTGGAAGTTGTTTGTCAGTGCAACAGAGTAGAACTCCCCTTGCGAGTTGTCGCCCCGCAGTATGCAGCTGGGGTATTTCCATGTTATGGCCGAACCTGTCTCCACCTGTGTCCACGACAGCTTGCTGCCTGTGCCGCGGCAGTCGCCGCGCTTGGTCACAAAGTTATATACGCCGCCCTTGCCCTCGGCATCGCCGGGATACCAGTTCTGCACGGTGCTGTACTTAACCTCGGCGTTGTTGTTTACCACAATCTCAACAATTGCGGCGTGGAGCTGGTTCTCGTCGCGCATGGGGGCGGTACAGCCCTCAAGGTACGATACATAGCTGTCGTCATCGGCTATAATGAGTGTGCGCTCGAACTGCCCTGTGTTTGCCGCGTTTATGCGGAAGTAGGTTGACAGCTCGCGCGGGCAGCGCACTCCTTTTGGTATATATACAAAAGAACCGTCGCTGAACACAGCTGAGTTGAGTGCAGCAAAGAAATTGTCGCGGTAGTTTACCACTGTGCCAAGATATTTGCGCACGAGGTCGGGATGCTCCTGCACTGCCTCGCCCATTGAGCAGAAGATTATTCCTTTCTCCTTCAGTTCCTCCTTGAATGTGGTTTTTACGGATACCGAGTCCATGACTGCGTCTACCGCCGTGCCGCTGAGCGCAAGGCGCTCTTCAAGGGGAATTCCCAGTTTCTCAAACGTCTTCATCAGTTCCGGGTCAATCTCCTTGCTCTTGCCCTCATTGTTCTTTTTCAGAGGGTCGGCATAGTAGGAGATTGCCTGGTAGTCAATGGGTGGGATGCTGAGGTGGGCCCATGAGGGCATTTCAAGCGTGAGCCAGTATCTGTAGGCCTGCAGGCGGAACTCAAGCATCCATTCGGGCTCGTTCTTCTTGCCCGAGATAAGCCTTATGACATCTTCATTGAGGCCGCGCTCAATGACTTCTGTCTTGATTTTGCTCACAAACCCGAATTCGTATGCCTTGTTGGCCAGTTTCTTCAGTATGTTGTTTTTGCTCTTCATCGATTTTTTCCTCACTTCTTAGAAACTTAAACAGTTTCTTAATAAGAAATAGTTTCTTATTTCTTCGCTTCTTCTATCAGTAAAGAGGTTAGGTTTGTTGTCTCCTTGTAGAACAGCGAATCGTCCTGCGCTTTCTTGCCTGTATATGAGTTGTTCTCCCAGATAACGCCCGATACGTCAATGGCTGCTGTTACAATGAGCATTGCAATGTATCCTGAAAACACTGCACCAAAGATTTGGTTTATGAAGTTAATGTTAATAAGACGGAGCAGCTGGGTGAGCAGCCGTGCTGCAATGTAGAAAATTGTTACCGATACAATCATTATAAGGAAGAAGCTTATAATCATGCTTGTGGTAGTTTCCCAGCCTGTTGCGTTCTGTATGTACTTCGTGAAACGGGGCATGAAGACTATCGTCTGGAGCAGGCCTGCAATTACGCCCGCTCCAACCGACAGCATTCTGAGCAATCCGTTCTTGTATCCATGGAATATTCCGTAGCCGATGGATACTAAAAGAATTATATCGAGCAGATTCATTTTCTGTTAGAGTTTCTGTTTAACTTCAACTTCAACAAAGGTCTCAATAATATCGCCAATCTTGATGTCGTCCTGCGATGTGAGGCTGATACCGCACTCGTAGTTCGTGCCTACCTCCTTGACATCCTCCTTGAAGCGCTTGAGCGCAGCAAGAGTTCCGGTGTGTATTACAATACCGTCGCGTATGAGGCGTGCGCGGTCGGTGCGCTTAACCTTGCCCTCGCGTACCATACATCCGGCAACTGTACCCACCTTGCTTATGTGGAATGTCTCGCGTACCTCTATGGTGGCGGTAACCTCCTCCTTCACAATTGGAGCAAGCATACCCTCCATTGCGGCCTTGACCTCCTCAATGGCATCGTAGATGATTGAGTATATGCGAATGTCGACACCTTCGTTCTCGGCAACCTTGCGGGCGGTAACTGAAGGACGTACCTGGAAGCCTACGATAATGGCATCCGATGCGGCTGCAAGGCTTACGTCGCTCTCCGAAATCTGACCCACGGCCTTGTGGATTACATTTACCTGGATTGTCTCGGTTGAGAGCTTTATGAGCGAGTCGCTGAGCGCCTCTATTGAACCGTCCACGTCGCCCTTCACAATAATGTTGAGGGTCTGGAAGTTTCCGAGCGCTATGCGGCGGCCCACCTCGTCGAGTGTAAGCATCTTCTGTGTGCGAAGTCCCTGCTCGCGCTGCAGCTGCTCGCGCTTGCCTGTGATTTCACGCGCTTCGCGCTCGCTTTCCACTACATTGAATGTGTCGCCGGCTGCCGGTGCGCCGTTCAGTCCAAGGATAAGCGCTGGCTCTGCCGGGCGAATCTCCTTGATGCGCTGGTTGCGCTCGTTGAAGATTGCCTTTACCTTTCCCCACTGTGTGCCGGCAACTACAATGTCGCCCACCTTCAGTGTTCCGTTCTGTACAAGCACTGTTGCAACGTATCCGCGGCCCTTGTCAAGGCTTGACTCAATGACTGAGCCTGTTGCCTTGCGGTTGGGGTTCGCCTTGAGGTCAAGAAGCTCGGCTTCGAGAAGCACCTTCTCCATGAGCTCCTCAACGCCCATACCCTTCTTTGCCGAAATCTCCTGTGACTGGTACTTTCCGCCCCAGTCCTCAACGAGCATGTTGAGGTTTGCAAGCTCTTCCTTGATGCGGTTGGGGTCGGCTGTGGGCTTGTCGCACTTGTTGAATGCGAATACAATGGGCACGCCGGCCGCCATGGCATGGTTGATGGCCTCCTTGGTTTGCGGCATCACGTTGTCGTCGGCAGCGATGATGATGATTACAATGTCGGTAATCTTAGCACCGCGCGCACGCATGGCGGTAAATGCCTCGTGACCCGGAGTGTCAAGGAATGTGATTCGCTTGCCGCTCTCCATTTTCACGTTGTATGCACCAATGTGCTGGGTGATGCCTCCCGCCTCGCCGGCAATTACGTTTGCCTTGCGGATGTAGTCGAGCAGCGAGGTCTTTCCGTGGTCAACGTGGCCCATCACGGTGATGATTGGCGCGCGTGGCTCGAGGTCTTCCTCGGTGTCAGCATCCTCCTCAATTGCATTTGCAACCTCGGCGCTTACATATTCTGTTGTGTAGCCGAACTCTTCGGCAACAATGTTGATTGTCTCTGCATCAAGACGCTGGTTTATCGATACCATGATTCCGATGCTCATGCAGGTTGCAATGACCTGTGTTACGGAGATGTTCATCATGCTTGCAAGCTCGTTTGCTGTAACGAACTCGGTGAGCTGCAGAACCTTGCTCTGCTCCATCTCCTCGCTCATTTGCTGCATTCTCTGCTCGGCGGCCATGTCGCGCTTCTCCTTGCGGTATTTTGCCGACTTGTTGGCCTTGCCGCGGTTTGTCAGGCGGTCGAGCGTCTCCTTTATCTGCTTTGAAACGTCCTCCTCGCTTACATCGTTCTTGTCAAAGCGCTTGTGCTGGCGGTCGCGGTCCTTGCGGCTGCCCTGTGAGGGGTTATTGTTGTTGCCGCCGGCATTCTTGTTGCGGTTGGCGCTCCAGTTCTTGTTGTCGCCGTTGCCGTTGCCGCTCTCCTTTACATCATTTATGTCGACGCGCTGGCTGTTGATGCGCTGGCGTTTCTTCTTCTTGTCGCCGCCTTCGCCGCCGCCGTTCTGCTGGCGCTGTGCATCGCGCTGCTGCTTGCGCTGCTCTTCGCGCTGCTTGTCCTTCTCCTCGCGCTCCTTTTTCTTCTCCTCCTTGCTCTTCTTCTTGGGGCGGGTTGACTGGTTGAGGGCTGCAAGGTCTATTTGGCCTATGATGTTGAGCTTGGGGGCTGCAACTTCGTCAACTTGTGTAAGCTGTGGCTGCGCTGGCTTTGCCGGCTCTTCCGCAGCAGCGGGTTCTTCGGCCTTTGCTGGCTCTGCTGCAGGCTCGCTTGCCGGCTCTTCTGCCGGAGCGGCAACAGCCTTAGGCTCTGGTGCAGGCTGTGGATTCTCCTCCTTTTTAGGCTCCTCCTTTTTGGGAGTTTCTTCTTTTTTAGGCTCAGCCTTCTTTTTGTTGAGGCTGTCAAGGTCAATGCGGCCCATGACTTTTATCTTGGGCTCTTCGGCCTTTACTGGCTCTGCTGCCGGTTCGGCTTTCACGGTTTCTTTCTTTGCCGGCTCAGCGGGCTTTGCTGCCGGTTCGGCACTCTTCTCCTCCTTTTTGGGCTCTTCAGCGGGGAGTGTTGCCTTGGGCTTCTCCCTGTTCTGACGCTCCTTTGTGAAGTTGTCGGACTGTATGCGGGCCTTCATGTCGGCGCTGAACTCCTGAATGAGCATATTGTATCCCTCTTCAGGCACAACGGCGTTGGGGTCCTCCTTAATCTCGAAGCCCTTTCTTTGCAGGAAGTCTACAATTGTGTTGAGGCCGAGGTTAAGTTCTTTCTGTACTTTATTTAGTCTTATCTTCATTAGCACTTGTTTTAATTGTTGTTGTTTTTAGAAGCTGAGTTTCTTATTCCTCGTCCTCGAATTCAGCCTTCAGAACTTCAATAAGGTGGTCAACGGTGTCCTCTTCAAGGTCGGCTTTCTCAATGAGAACCTCTCTTGGAGCGTTGAGCACTGCTTTTGCGGTGTCAAGGCCAATCTTCTTGATTGCCTCAATTACCCACTCCTCAATTTCATCGGCAAACTCGTCAAGGTAGATGTCATCCTCCTGCTGCGCGTCAATTTCGCGGTATACGTTGATAGTGTACTCGGTAATCATGCTGGCGAGCTTGATGTTGAGGCCGTCCTTGCCGATAGCGAGTGAAACTTCCTCCTTCTTGAGGTTTACATCGGCTACGCGCTTCTCCTCGTCGAGTGTGATTTCCTGAATCTTTGCGGGGCTGAGCGCACGCTTGATGAAAAGCTCAATGTTTGATGTGTAGGGGATTACGTCAATGTTCTCGTTGCGGAGTTCGCGTACGATGCCGTGTATGCGCGAGCCCTTTACACCTACGCATGCGCCTACCGGGTCAATGCGCTCGTCGTATGTCTCCACAGCAATCTTTGCGCGCTTGCCCGGAATGCGGGCAATCTTCTTTATTGTGATGAGGCCGTCATTGATTTCGGGCACTTCAAGCTCAAAAAGGCGCTGCAGGAACATGGGCGATGTGCGGCTGAGAATAATCTTCGGGTTGTTGTTCTGGTTGTCAACGCGTGCCACGATGGCGCGTACGTTGTCGCCCTTGCGGTAGAAGTCGCTTGGAATCTGCTCGCTCTTGGGGAGGATGAGCTCGTTGCCCTCGTCGTCAACAAGCAGGAGCTCTTTCTTCCAAATCTGGTAAACCTCAGCGCTTACAATCTGTCCCACGCGCTCGCAGTACTTGTTGTAGAGGCTGTCCTTCTCAAGCTCAAGGATTTTCGATGCGAGTGTCTGGCGCAGGTTAAGAATGGCGCGGCGGCCGAACTCTGCAAAGTTTACAATCTCGCTCACCTCTTCGCCCACCTCAAAGGTGTCGTCAATAAGCTGTGCCTCGCTGAGGGAAATCTCAAAGTTGCTGTCCTGCACATCGCTGTCGGCAACAACAACGCGGCGGCGCTGGATTTCAAAGTCGCCACGGTCGGGGTTAACGATTACAGAGTAGTTCTCGTCAGTGCCGAACATGTTTACAAGTACCTTGCGGAAGCTCTCCTCAAGTACGCTAATCATAGTAGTGCGGTCGATGTTCTTCGACTCCTTGAATTCTTGAAATGTATCAAGAAGGCTGATTGTTTCTTCTTTCTTTGCCATTTTATTTGAAATTTATAACATATTTCGTGTACTTAATGCTGCTGTAGGCGAACACAAGGTCCTCCTCAACAATCTGCGGGCGCTTGGCGCCCTCTTTCTTCTCTTTCCTTGAAATGGTGAGGGTGAAATTCTCCTCGTTCGCATCCTTGAGTATTCCTTTCAGTTTCTTGCCCTCTTTTGTGAGCACTTCGACCTCGAGGCCTATGTGGTTGCGGTACTGCTGGAGAACCTTGAACGGCTGTCCCAGGCCCGCAGAACCTACCTCAAGCTCGTAGTCATCGGTCTCGCTGCCGAGCCCGTCGCCAATGTAGCGGCTCAATTCGGCGCAATCCTCAATCCAAACGCCTTCGGCGTGGTCAATTTCAACTGTAATCTTGTCGTCCTTGCTTATAACTACATCAACAAGGAAATACTCCTTGTCGGCAAGCCACTTGTTGGTTAAATCAATTACCTGTTGTCTGTCAATCATACTCTATGAATTATCGGTTCGTTTTGCAGCATTTTATGTGCTGGATGCACAAAAAAGAGGGGCTTGCCGGCCCCTCAGTTCAACTACACTGCAAAATTAGCAATAATAACTGTCTCGTGCAAATATTTCGGCTTCTTTTATGCGCCAATTGCAATTTATTTTGTTACTTCGTGAATAAAATTAGTAACCTCTCTTATGTATCTAAAAGAAAATACTGAACTGCAAGGCGGAAAATACCGCGTGCTTGATTTGCTGGATGTTGAATCTGGCACCGTTACATATATTGCCGAACAGCCCGACAGTGGGCTGAAGGTTCTTGTAGTTGAAGTTTTTAACGGATGGTGTTGTTATAGGTCAGCCGATGGGCGTACGGTATCAGTGCTGAACGACAGAGAAGGTAATGCGGAATTTGTTGCTTATCTGTGTGGCTTGTTCAAAAAAATGATAAAGGTGATTGCAGCGCTTGACAAACCTTATTTTATGCCCTTTATTGAAACATTTGCTGAAAATGGGACAGTCTATGCCTGCTGGAAATATCCAAAAGGACAATCGCTGCATGATTATGTAAGGGCCAATGGGAAAATGACTGAAAAGGATGCGGTAATGTATATAAAAGAACTTGCTGCAGCTCTTGAAAAGATGCATGAAAAACGCATGCTGCATTTGAATGTGAATCCGCACACGGTGTATATTGACAAAAACGGCGAGGTTGTGTTGCGTGGATTCACAATACCGATGTGTCTCGTGGAATCACATGCCAGTGGCCGAGATTCCGACGCTCCATTTTCTGTGTCGTATATGCGTTTTGCTGCTGTTGAGGCAAACTGTTCTTCGGACATTAGAAGTCTTACTCCTGCTGCCGATGTCTTTTCTCTTGGCGCTATGCTGTTTTTCCTTGTTTCAGGCAAAATGCCTCCCTATGCGAATGATTTAATTGACAATGGTACGCCTTTTTATAATTTTGCAAAGGCGGATATGCCTTCGCGGCGTTTGGTGCATGCAATAGAGAGTGCCATGCGGTTAAGATATAAGGAGCGCCCTCAAAGCATCGCGGAGTTCTTGCAGCTGCTTGATGGGAAATGGTGGCACAAGTGCATGCGCTGGTTTAAATAATGTTGCAAGGCTTGTACAAGAAGGTGATTTTTATTTATCTACCGCCCGGGCAATTAGGTGCATAATTTATACAGTTCAGGCAGTGGGCCGGCCCACTGCCTGAACTGTATTTTGTTTTTGCTGAAAGGCTCGCCGGGAGCAAACGCTACTTGACCAGCACTTTCTTGCCGTCAATAATGTATATTCCCCTGGTTGGGCTTTCAACCTTGCGGCCTGTTAAATCGTAAATAGCCTTGCTCTTTGCTCTTTGCTCTTTCATCTCTTCGATGCCTGTATCTCCTTTGCTGTATTTGAGCGTGATGGCAATGTTCTTTGTTACTCGCTCAAGTTCTTCGCTGTCGGCGTCGCTGCCGCTGAGCGTATAGCCCTCTATGATTGGTGCGAAAAGTGTGAAATGCTCTCCGCCCTTTATGTATCTTGTGCTCCATGAGAGCTCTTCGCCGTTGTCGTCAATGCATCTGCAGGATACGGTGAAGTAGGGGTGCGGACGGTAGGTGTATATTATGAAAGGATGTCCGTCGTCCCAGCCGGTGAAGGTGTTGTTGGCATTGCCGTTCCAGTAGTAGCTGTTGCTGCTGCCTTGCACGCTCCAGGTCTTTCCGTTGCTGTTCAGCTTGAATGTAAAGGGTTCGGGAACTGTTCCGCCGGTAACCAATGAACCGCGCAGCAGTTTGGGAATGCTTATGCCGTAGTTGTTGGTTACGCAGAATCTGCTGCCGTTGGCGGTGAAGTTCCACACGAAGTCAGGGCCGGCTTCGCTTATGCCGTTTGTGGTTGTTATGCCCGCATTAACAGCTGAAACACTGAGGAAACCGCTGCGTGCGGCATCGTCCTTGGCGTTATATATGAGGTAGGATGCTCCGTCTTTCAGTTCTGTAACAGCTTCGCCTATTGCGGCAACGCCCATTATGCCCTCGGTGGTGTAGACGGCTTCAATTACTGTGTCGGCTGTTGGAGTGAAACGCTCTCCATTCTCCTTGTCGGCGCTTTCAAATGTAAAGAAGTCAATTTGCGGATACTCTGTTGTATGCTCCTCGCCAATGCTGCACGGAACGTCAATTTCGGCGATGATATTGCCGTCGGGGGTGATGCAGCGGTATGTTACATTGTATGCAGTGCGCTTGTAGGTCACTTTTATTGTCCGGTTAGCGTCAATGGCATCAAATGATGGCGGAGTGGCTGTGCCTGTTGCTTCGTACACTGTTACGCTGTGGTTGGCAATGGCCGGCGCTGTGGCAGTGTAGGGCTTTCCGGCCGGCGCTGCCTGCCATGTGCGGTGCAGAATGCTGCCATCTTCGTCAACGCATTCAAATGTCACAAGGAATGCCTTTTCATAAATCCATCCTGTTCCCTGCGGGTATATTCCGCCTTTGTTCAGGGTGTTGGGGTTGGCTGCCGCGCGTTCAGGCATTGGGAAGAGTGCCTCTTCGCCCGCCTTGATGCTGAAGTCGCCGCTTTTTGGATTATATACGTTTGTCAGTGTTGTGCCGCTTGCGCCCAGTTCAATTGGTGCAGTTGTGCTGCTTATGCAGCGGCCGGTTGCAGCGTTGCGCAGTTTAAATGTCTGTCCGGCTGCGGTTGTGGACGATTCGGTTATTTCCCACACGTTAGCGCCGTATGTGATATTGCCGGCGCTTACGGTGGCTTTGCCGTCATCGCTGAGCGTCCATCCCTTGAAGCGTTCGGTGTTGTTGACTATAAGGTAGAGCGTGCCTTCGGCGGGGTACTGAATCTCCTCGGCGCTGCCTTGCGGCGCAACAGGGCGGAATTCCCATATGCCTCCGTTGCCGTCGGTGGGGTTGTTCCACAGGTTTATTGAGTAGGTCTGTCCCGGGCCGGCGTAGTTGAGGCACATGCTGCTGTTAGATACCTTTTGGCTGCGTATGCTGTAATTATAGTTGCTGCCGTTCTGTGCGTATGCCTTGTCGCCGAAAATGAAGTCATAGTGGCGGTTGCTCTCGTCGTAGTCCCAACGGCCGGTGTTGTTCTCGGCAGTAGGCTTGCCGTTTACCGAACCGCTTGGTTTTGCCTTGCTCACGATTGCCCAGCGTTCGGGGTTGCCGGGGTCTTGCATGAATGCCCATAGCTGATAGTCGTAGCCCTCGTTGCCGCTGTCCTCAATTATTGCGCTGTTCCACAGACGGCCTGCCTTGGCATTGCCTGTGCCTATTTCGCTTGAGTTCTCGCGCAGCAGCTGTATGCAGCGCCCTGCGCGTGCATCGGTGGCTGTGGTGACAATGCGGTACCAGGTCTGTTCCTCGTCGGTTGATGGGACGGGCATTACCTTTGCGTCGCTGCCGCCATTGTTCAGGATATAGTGGCGGCCATATTCGTAGTTATTGTAGTTGAGCAGCAGCGTGTCCTTTGTTATGCGTTGCTGGAAGTCCTTGAAATTCTTCTTGGCGGCGGGTGTCCAGCCGGTCTCTGCAATTGCAATGAGGCGCGGCAGGGCAAGGTATTCGAGCAGATAGTTGCTCTGTACATGCTCTGTCCAGAATGTGCCCTGCACGCCAATGTAGTATTTCTGCAGGTCGGCGGGAACGGACGATGGCACGGGAACGTAGTTGTATGTAGCTTCAACAGTGTCGTCGCCGTATCCGGCGCCGGTGGGCTCTCCCGGGTCGCGGCTCTGCTTGCGGTTAATGTAGTATGGCCCCCATGGGGTGATTACCGATTTCATGCCGTACTGTGCGGCCTTGAGCGCGCAGGGCTGTACCTGGCCGTTTTCCCAGCACATCATCATTCCGCCAGTTCCCTTAATCAGCTCTTCGTCAGTTCCGTTTGCGGTAAGGCTCTCGTTCCACATTATTACAGTGCGTTTCTTGTCGCCCTCTTTCTGTGTTACATAGTCCGAAATCTCGCGCACGAAGTGCGATTGCAGCTGGCGCACGTTTGTGAGGCCTAACTTCTGCATCAGAGCCTGGCATTCGGCATTGTTCTGCCATGCGCTTGTGGGTGTCTCGTCGCCGCCAATGTGTATCTGTTCGTAGGGGAATACCTCAATGACTTCGTCAATGACATCCTTTACGAACTGTACTGCGTGCGGGTTGGCTACGTTAAGCACATCGGCGAATATGCCGCCGTTTACCTGTACGCTGTGCGATGCGTTAGGGTTGCAGCTGAATTCGGGGTAGGCGGCGTTTACGGCGCTTGAGTGTCCGGGGAACTCCACCTCGGGAACAACCTCAATGTGGCGCTCTGCAGCGTATCTTACAATTTCGCGGCACTCTTCCTGAGTGTAGAAATATGGTCCGTAAGGTTCATTGGTGTAGTAGCCGCCATATTCGGGGTCGACGCTCCATGAGTTGCTGCGCGTAGCGCCCACTGTTGTAAGGCGGGGATATTTCTTTACCTCAAAGCGCCAGCCCTGGTCATCGGTAAGATGCCAGTGAAAGCGGTTCATCTTGTAGTATGACATTACGTCAATCATGCGCTTAATCTGCTCTATGCTGAAGTAGTGGCGGCTCACATCGAGCATGAATCCGCGGTACTCAAAGCGGGGCGCGTCTACAATGCTTGCAATGGGCAATGCGTATTCAGTAACCTTGTCATCGGCAACCTCGGCCATGACATTGGCGGGCAGCATCTTCTTTATGCTCTGGAACGCATAGTAGAATCCGTTGGCCTCGTTTGCGGCAATGGCAATGCCGCCGGCGGTGATGTCGAGCGTGTATCCTTCAGCGCCCAGCTGCTCGCCGCCATTGTACATTGAGAGGGTGATGAAGGCATTCTCGCTGCTCTCCGTTACTTCAACGTCAAGCCCGGCAACCTCCTTAAGCAGCGATGCGAATTTCCCTGCCTCGGCAGCATTCTCCTTGCTGAGTTCTCCTGTGGCTATTGTAAAACTTTGCGGCAGCACAACAGTTCCGCTGCCTTTTGTCATTTTCATCGGCGCTGGGGTAAGGTTAATCTCACCGTCGGCCTTTACTATGCCCGGAAGGCAAATGAACAATGACAATAAAACCGATAATGTAAAATTTCTCATGTCGTTTATTGTTAGAAGTTGTTTAAGTGACGTATAAAAAAATGAAGCATCTTATTTTTTTAACGTCACTAAATTTATCATTTTGCAAATTTAAAAATAGATATTCAATTTTAATAAAAACAGTTGTTAAAAAGAGTTGTTGTCATAACAAAAGATTGTATCTTTGTGCCTAAAAGTCATCTGTTATGCATTTACCGGAAGGAACGCTTCTTTGTGGCGGCAAATATGAGATAGTCCGATACATAAGCAGCGGAGGATTTGGCTGCACATACGAGGCCCGCAACACCGCATTCAGGAACAGAACGGTTACGGTTGCAATTAAGGAGTTCTTTGTTAAGGACTTCTGCAACCGCGATGCTGCAACTAATAATGTTGTTGTGGGAACAAACAGCCGCGAGGCGCTTGTTGAAAAGCTGAAGTCGAAATTTATGGATGAGGCCGAGGCGCTTTATGCCCTTAACCATCCGAATATTGTGCGTGTTACCGACCTCTTTGAGGATAAGAATACCGTATATTATGTGATGGACTACATTGAGGGCGGTTCGCTGTCAGGAATAATTTCAGAGAAAGGCTGTCTTGCCGAAAAGGAAGCCCTTGGATACATACTTCAGATAGCCGATGCCTTGAAGTATGTGCATTCGCACAACTGTCTGCATCTCGATGTCAAGCCTCAGAATATAATGATTGACAACAGCGGCAAGGCAACGCTCATTGACTTTGGCGTGTCAAAGCAGTACGATGAGGCCAATGGCGAGAATACATCAACGCTCATGGGCAGCACTCCGGGATACGCGCCCATTGAACAGACCGGTGCTTGCATGGCAAAGTTCTATCCCGCATCCGATATATACGCTCTTGGTGCAACGCTCTACAAGGCGCTCACCGGCATAACACCCCCGCCGGCCTCTTTGATTGCCAGCGGAGAACGTGAACTTGACCCCCTGCCGGCAACAGTGTCAGCTGCAGTGCAGAGAGCGGTTGAGGCATCAATGCAGCTGAACCGTAGCAAGCGCCCGCAGAGCATTGGGGAATTTGTTGGGTTGTTAGAAGGCATATGGCAAAAGGCAGAGAGTGAGGAAACTGAAATATCTGAAGTTGAAGTTGTTGAAAGTGACGCCAATTCAACAATAATTTCAGTGACTCCGTCTCGTGAACATAACAATATCAACGGTCATGAATATGTAGACTTAGGCCTGCCCAGCGGACTCAAGTGGGCCACCTGCAACGTAGGCGCAAGCAAGCCCGAAGAGTACGGCAGTCACTACGCCTGGGGCGAAACAAACACTAAGCATGATTATTCAGAAGGGACTTATACCCATTGCATACGAAGAAGCTTGCTTGGAGGTTTCCTGACATGGGATTATAAATATGATGAGTTAGATAATATTGGCGCTGATGCTCAATACGACGTCGCCCGCAAGCAGTGGGGCAGCCCCTGGCGCCTGCCTGCCAAAGCCGATTTTGACGAACTGTGCAACGAAAACAACTGCGAGTGGACTTGGACAAAACAGAACGGAGTAAGCGGCTACAAAGTAACCAGCAAGAAGAACGGCAACAGCATCTTCCTCCCTGCTGCCGGTTGGCGTAATGGTTCGTCGCTTAACTGCCAGGGGGCTGGTTGCTACTGGAGTTCTACGCCTCATGGGAGTAATTCCTACAACGCGTACTACCTGTACTTCAACAGTGGTCACCATGTCACGGGTTGTAGCGGCCGTGACGGCGGCCAGAGCGTGCGCCCTGTCTCAAAATAGCGAAGTCGCAGACTTCGCTATCGGTGAGTTCATTAGCGGTTGGTCGCACGAAGCATGGGTGAAACTCATGCCGTGCTGGCCGCCAATCTCCTGTTTCGCGGTTTGAGATTCCTCGCTTCGCCGCGGAATGACAGAATCCGCGGAAAAACATTCCAAGTGCTCCTCATGATAAGAGGAGCTGGCTTGCAACTTGTTGCAAGACTGAGGAGTAGATGATTGTATGCATGTGATGACTGCCCAACTCCTCCGTCTTCAAAACTCCGTTTTGAATCCACCTCCTCTATGAGCAGAGGAGGACTGAGATTTGATGCTCCAGTAACACGTTTTACTGTTGTTGTTCATAGTCTCTGTCATTCCGACCATACCTTAATAAAATAAATAAAAGAGGTTCTCGATGAGCGCAGCGAACTAACAGCATGTGAGGAATCTATTATTTCGCGGTTTGAGATTCCTCGCTTCGCCGCGGATGACAAGTACGCGGAAAAACATTCCAAGTGCTCCTCATGATAAGAGGAGCTGGCTTGCAACATTGTTGCAAGGCTGAGGAGTAGAGGATTACCCCTTTTCTTCATCCTCGGCTCTTAGGGTGGGGAGGCAAATCTGGTACTTCACGGCCAAGACGCGGGTTAGGAACACTGCAGTTCCGCACAGAAGCATGGTGACCTCCACCGGAGTGCCAAACCAGTCGCAGATGCCGAACACAACACCGCCCACAACGCATGCCATGGCATATATCTCCTTGCGGAAAATAAGCGGCTCTTCATTTATAAGCACATCGCGTATTACCCCGCCCGCTGCGCCGGTCATTGTTCCCATCACTATTGCAACCCAAATGGGCAAATTGCAGTCGAGCGTCTTTTGAATGCCTACAATGGTGAACAGCGCAAGGCCTACGGCGTCAAAGACAAAGAATGTGTTGTGCATGTGCACCAGATGGCGGCGAAACATTATTACCCATACTAAGGCGAGCCCTGTGCAGAAAAGGTATATTCCGTCGTGCATCCAAAATACAGGCACGTCAAGCATCACATCGCGCAGAGTGCCGCCTCCAATGGCGGTGGCTGCACCCACCACGTATGCCCCGAACCAGTCGAACCGCTTTGCCGATGCCAGGCGTATGCCGCTTATGGCAAATGCAAACGTGCCAATGAAATCAATAACCTTTAGGAATGTTATGTTGCTGAATGATTCTGCTATGTAGTTCAGTATGTCCATGCGATACATTTTTTTGCTGTGCGAAGATAATTATAAAATCAATATGCAGGCACTGTTGGGCAATATTTTTATTTGTGTTATCTTAGCGTGCGAAATATATGATATGAATATGAAACGCGTAATATTGCTTTTTGTGCTATTGGCTGCCCTTGCATTCAGTTCTCATGCGCAGGGGCGCAAGGAGGTGGAGCTCTCTACTGATATTGCAATGTTTGTCCCGGCGGCGGTGGGGGCAGGAGTGGCTCTTGCCGAGGGCGATTACAAAGGCTTGCTGCAGCTGGGCGAGACGCTTGCCGTTTCCGTGGCTGCAAGCTATGCACTTAAGTATACGGTAAAGAAACAGCGCCCCGACGGCAGCGACAACCGTTCGTTCCCGTCGAACCACACTGGCTTTTCTTTTGCCGGAGCGACATTCCTGCAAAAGCGATACGGCTGGAAGTGGGGAGTGCCGGCATATCTGCTAAGCGGATATGTTGCATGGGGCAGAGTATATTCCAAGCGGCACGATGTATGGGATGTGCTTGCCGGCGCGGCAATAGGCGTGGGAAGCGGATTTCTGTTCACTACACCGTTTGCAAAGGAGCACGAACTTGTTGTTTCGCCCACAGTGAACCGCGAGGGCAATTGCGGAATATATGTCTCAATGAAGTTTTAGGAAAGGATTCCCGGTGTTAAAACATTTTCTAATGTTATAAAAGGTTATTATTTTTCTCTGTGCGGTATTTTTTCGTATCTTCGCGCAGTAGCAAAGAATAATTGAAAAATCTATGATAAAGCAGGAATGGATTGATAAAGGGTATATCACAGAACCAGTACCCGAAGGCGTGGACCTTAAGGCCGAAATTCGCCGCTTGTGCGAGGAGAAGAACGCAGTTGTGCTTGCGCACTATTATACCGATGGCGCGGTGCAGGATGTAGCCGATTTTGTGGGCGACAGCCTTGCTCTTGCCCAGCTTGCCGAAAAGACAACGGCCGATATAATTGTGATGTGCGGCGTACACTTTATGGCGGAGACTAACAAGATTCTCTCTCCCGGAAAGAAAGTCCTTATCCCCGATTTGAATGCCGGCTGCTCGCTTGCCGAAAGCTGTCCGGCCGGCGAACTTGCCCGTTTCAAGGAGGAGCATCCTGGCTATAAGGTGGTTGCCTATGTGAACACCTCGGCTGCGGTGAAGGCTCTTACCGATATTGTTGTGACCTCTACAAACGCGCGTGCAATAGTGGAGAGCTTTCCAAAGGATGAAAAGATTATATTTGCTCCCGACAAGAATCTTGGCGGCTATTTGAATGCTGTAACTCACCGCAATATGCTTCTTTGGAACGGAGGCTGCCATGTGCATGAGCAGTTCTCCATTGAGAAGATAGTTGAGCTGAGGAGCGCGCATCCCGATGCAAAGGTGCTTGCGCACCCCGAGTGCAAGAGCGGAGTGCTTGCCCTTGCCGATTTCATTGGCTCAACTGCGGCAATTCTCTCTTATGCCGAGAAGAGCGAGGCAAAGGAGTTTATTGTGGCTACGGAGAGCGGAATCCTGCACGAGATGATGAAGCGCTGTCCCGAAAAGAACTTTATTCCTGTTCCTCCAATGACTGGCAGCTGCGCATGCAACGAGTGCGCCTTCATGCGCCTGAATACTCTTGAAAAACTTTATAATACATTGAAATTCGAGTGGCCGGAGGTTACGCTTGACGAATCGCTCTGCGAGGATGCCAAGAAACCTATTGTAAGGATGCTTGAACTTTCAAAGTAATATGGTTCGCAAAGAACAGCCATAATAAAAGGCGATGCAGCTGCATCGCCTTTTATTATGGCTATTTTCCGAATTTCTTTCGGAGTGTCGCTATCATGTCCTGTGTCATGGTGTCAAGGTCGTATGTCGGTTTCCAGTCCCATTCGGCGCGTGCGCATGAGTCGTCCATGTTATTTGGCCATGAGTCGGCAATTGCCTGGCGCACAGGGTCAAACTCATAGTGCATCTTAAAGTCGGGGATATATTTCTGGATAGACGCCTTGATTATTTCAGGGTCAAAGCTCATTGATGCCACATTGAAGCCGTTGCGGTGGATGAGGCGCGAAGGGTCGGCGTTCATTATGTCAATTGCGGCCTTCAGGGCATCGGGCATGTACATCATGTCCATGAATGTTCCGGCCTGAATGGGGCATGCAAAATCCTCGCCCTTTACTGCGGCATAGTAAATCTCAACAGCATAGTCGGTTGTGCCTCCGCCGGGGAGGGTCACATTGGAGATAAGTCCCGGGAAGCGTGTAGAGCGGGTGTCGACACCATATTTAATAAAATAGTAGTCGCTGAGCAGCTCCGTTGCAACCTTTGTCACGCCATACATTGTGCGCGGGCGCTGCACGGTATCCTGCGGGGTGCTGTCGTGCGGAGTGTTTGGGCCGAAAGAGCCTATTGAACTTGGGGTAAATACGGCGCACTTCTTTTCGCGGGCAATCTCAAGAATGTTTATCAGGCCGTTCATCTGAATGTCCCATGCAAGCAGTGGCTTTGATTCTGCAACCGCTGAAAGCAGTGCCGCAAGATTATATATGGTATCAATCTTGTATTTTTCTACAATACCGGCAATCTGCTGGGCGTTCTTTACATTGGCCTCTTCGGCCGGGCCGCTCTCAAGCAGTATTCCTTTTGGCTCAGCTCCGGGAATGTAGCCCGCTACAATGTTTCCATCGGGAATAATATCTCGCAGTTTCATCGTAAGTTCCGAACCAATCTGTCCTGTAGAGCCAATAACTAATACGTTTTTCATAAGCCTGTATTTGATTTCTTATTTCTGATTCATTTTCCAAAGTTACATTTATTTTTGAAAAACTCCCCATGTGCGGAACTTTTTTTCACTTAAAACGATATTTTTATTTCATCTGTTTGTGTTTTTTTTGATAAATGGGTACATTTGTCTGCAATGAATGGAACGTAAGAAACAAATAATAAATTACAGATTATGTACGGTAAATTTCAACAGCATTTGCAGAATGAGCTGGCTGCCATTGACGAGGCCGGCCTGTACAAGAGAGAGCGCAATATTGCTTCGCAGCAGTTTGCCGAGATAACCCTTGAGGATGGTTCAAAGGCTCTTAATTTCTGTGCCAACAACTATCTTGGACTGTCAAATAACCCGCGCCTCATGAAAGCGGCCCAGGCCGCAATGGAAGAGCGCGGCTATGGCATGTCATCGGTGCGCTTCATCTGCGGAACTCAGGACTATCACAAAACTCTTGAAAAGGCAATTGCCGGTTATTTCAAAACCGAAGATACAATCCTTTATGCAGCATGCTTTGATGCCAATGGAGGCCTTTTTGAACCGCTCTTCACAGCCGAGGATGCCATTATCTCCGACTCCCTGAACCATGCATCAATTATTGACGGTGTACGCTTGTGCAAGGCGCAGCGCTACCGCTATGCCAATGCCGACATGGCCGATTTGGAGCGCTGCTTGCAGGAGGCGCAGGCACAGCGCTACCGCATTATTGTTACCGATGGCGTGTTCTCAATGGACGGCAATGTTGCTCCTATGGACAAGATATGCGACCTTGCCGAAAAGTACGATGCATTGGTTATGGTTGATGAATCGCATTCAGCCGGTGTTGTAGGCGCTACCGGCCACGGCGTTGCCGAGCAGTTTGGATGTTACGGCCGCATTGATATTTTTACAGGAACTCTTGGCAAGGCGTTCGGCGGTGCAGTGGGAGGCTTTACAACCGGCCGCAAGGAGATTATCGACATGCTTCGCCAGCGCTCTCGTCCCTATCTCTTCTCAAACTCCCTGCCGCCTTCAGTGGTGGGCGCGTCAATTGAGGTGTTCAAGATGCTTGAGGAGAGTGACGAACTGCATACCAAACTGCAGAATAATGTAAACTACTTCCGCGACAAGATGCTGGCAGCAGGATTTGACATTAAGCCTACACAGTCGGCTATCTGCGCGGTAATGCTCTATGATGCTCCTCTTTCACAGGTGTTTGCAAAGAAGATGGCCGAAGAGGGAATCTTTGTTACCGGCTTCTACTATCCGGTTGTTCCCAAGGGCGAGGCGCGTATCCGCGTGCAGCTTTCTGCCGCTCACGAGCAGGAGCATCTCGACAAGGCAATAAACGCATTTATTAAGGTGGGCCGGGAATTGGGTGTTATTAAGTGATATGGTCTTTGGCGGTTGCTGCACGCAGAATGTGCAGCGCGTCTGAAATCAATGCAATCGGCAGAACGCGTTCTGCCGATTGCATTTTTCTGCTCCAGGCTGTTTGCTAATGTCCCCTTCTTCCTGAAAATTCCTTTACAGTAATCTCGAACGTGCTTGCAGGCAGGCCTGCTTCGTTTACAAGGTTGGCATCGGTGTAGGGTTTCCAGGCGTAGCGTATTCTGTGCGCCTTTGAATCTATTATAATGCGGTTGCCCTTTATTCTTGCCTGCTTGCTGAAGTCAACCGGCGTGAATCCGCCTGTTTCGCCGGCAATCTCAAGGCCGCGGAGCGGCTGGCCGTCGCTTGTCTTTAATTCAGCGGCTTCGCTGAACTCAATGACTGTCTTGTCTCCGAATCTGTGCGCTCTCATTGGCATAGGGCCGTGCTGTGCAACGTGGGTCATGCCGTAGAACTGGTTGAGGGCAAGGCGTGCAAGGCGTTCGCCTATGGGCGCTTTATCCTTTGGGTGTACATCGGTAGGGTGTCCCTTGTCGCTTGACACCGCAAAATCGCAGTGGGGTATTTTCGCGGCCATTTTTCTCTGCGAGTCGCGGAAGTGCGGCCACGATGGGCGGTTGATGCTTGATAGCTGGACAAAGTAGAATGGCATAGACGGGTCGTTCCATGTGCGGCGCCAGCTGCCAATGAGCGTGGGGAATATTGTTTCGTGAAGCTCTGCGTTATGGGCGTTCGATTCGCCTTGATACCATATTGCGCCTCTGATGGGGTAGCATGCAATGGGTGCAATGCCGTTCTCGTAGAGGTAGCATGGCTCGTATGGGTGGCGCTGGAGCTTGTTGCTGCTCTTTGCAATGTTCTTTGCGGCGCGTCCGCGGCACCAGTCCTGTATCATGTCGTTCTCGCGCCAGTTGTAGAGTATGTCAACGAGAGTGGGGCTAAACTCCAGTGTCTTGCGGTCAATGAACGCCTCGGCAGGAGCGCCGCCAACGGCATTGCATATCAGCCCCACCGGCACTCCGAGCGAGTCGGCAAGCATGGCCCCAAAATGGTATGCCACGGCCGAGAAGCCGTTCACGTTCTCCTCGTTCTGCATTTGCCATGATGCGGGCTTGTAGTATTCGTGGCGGTTGAGCGCTGCAAGGGATGCTGAATCCCACTCAATATTGTCGGTGACAACGCGCGGCTTCATGTCAAAGAGGCGAATATCCTTTCCCTTGATGTTGCTCATGCTCTGTGCCCTGTGCGAGCTCTCCTTTACCATGAATGCCATGTTCGACTGCCCTGAGCATAGCCATACTTCGCCAATTGCAACATTCTTGAACTTGATTTTCTCCTTTCCGCATTCAACGGTAATGGTATGTTTCTTGCCATCGGCAAAAACAGGGGTGAACATCACTTCCCAACTGCCGTCATCGGCAGCCTTTGTCACTCTCATCTGCTTGTCAAAGCGGACAACAATCTCCTGCCCGGCATCGGCTGTTCCTCTTACACAGAACGGCTTGTCCTGCTGGATTACCATATTGTCGCTGTATATTCCAGGCAACTGCAACCCGCCAAAGTCGTTGGTTATGGCCGAATATACCTGCTTTGCAATGATTCCCGCTCCTTCGGCATTTGGGTGAAGGGCATCGGGCATGAGGTCGGGGCGGCTGTAGAGGTGGCGGCTCAGGTCTATGAGTTCAATGTTGCAGTGCTTCGCTATGCTGCTAATCTCCTCCTGTATCTGCCAGTACCAGTTGCGCGTGCCGCTCTTGAAACGGCGGTGCCAATGGAATATTGGCGACATGCGGCAAATGAATATTTGCGGATTGTTGCTGGGATGCGCCTTCCTGAAGCTGTCAATAATGGCAGTATAGTCGCCAAAGAACTCATCGCGGTAGTTGGGCCAGTTGCGCGGGTCGGTGTCGTTAAGGCCCAAGTGAATTACTACAATATCCGGCTGCCAGTCAAGCGCTGCCTTGTACTCAGGCAGCTTGGTGTAGGGGCGATGCCCCTTGTTGAGCAGTGTCGCGCCCGAGTGCCCGAAGTTGCGCACCTCGTACTCCTCGCCAAGCAGCTGCTGCAGCTGGGCAGGGTAAGAGGTCTCGGCGGGATTCTTGTGTCCGTAACCGTATGTAACGCTGTTGCCTACGCAAGCAACCTTTGTTCTCTCCTGTGCAACCGCCAGCAGCGGCAACGCAAGCAATAAAGCCAAAATAATCCTTTTCATTATCGTGTTTTTGTTGTTTCCTATTGCGAATATAAGAAGAAACGAGCGAGAAATATCAAGCTTGCTTGAATATTTTTCCCAGCGAGTGCCGAATTATATCTGCCGCAAGGCGAATATAAGAAGAAACGAGCGAGAAATATCAAGCTTGCTTGAATATTTTTCCCAGCGAGTGCCGATGTATATCTGCCGCAAGGCAAATATACGAAGAAACGAGCAAGAAAACAGCAGGCGTTGTGCGTGGGCGCAACGGTTTCCGTAAGGACAAAGATTTTTAATTTTAGACAAAGCGAGCAGTGATAGGTCGCACGCAGCACGGTGTAGTCGTGCCGTGCGGGTCACGGTCAGCGAGTGTTGTCAAAGGCGGTGAGAAGTTGGACGAGACGGAAGAAAACCTGCTCGAACACCGCACCGACGGCACCGATGCGTTTGATACGCTGTTCATAGGCTGTGAAAAGTTTCCACAAAGAAACTTTTATCCTATTTCTACAAACGGAGTTTTGTAGGGAGCGTGAGTTTTCGTGCCAACGAGCGAAACGCAAGTTTACTTGCAGGTTTCTCAGCGAGTGCAGCCGAAAATCGACAATGAAATTGTCAAAAATTCCCTTACAGGGAGATTTATCCTGTTACCGCAAGTGGGGTGATGTAGGCTCAATTTGGATAAACCTTGCTTGCGGAATATTCTATTTCTGAATAAATATAAATATTGTCGTAGTCGGTTTTGATGTTTTGTGGCAATTTATATCCTATCGTCTTTACATGAATCAGGTATTAAACTGTCCGAAGAAGAACGTGCTGGTCTTAACCGAATGAAGGAATTGGTTGAGACTGGAGAATATGATTGTGTCTTTGCTTGGGAAATCAGTCGTATCGCTCGCCGAAAGAAGATTCTTTTTAGCATCTTAGAGTATCTGACAGAAAGAAAAATACAGCTAATAATCAAAGAACCGCATAGACAAGTCAGTAAATATTCCTATCTTTGCAGAGATGAAACATAGAATACTGTTCCTTCTCCTCGTCGCTGCCGTGCTCGTCGCATGGGCCGGGCAGCCGGCGGAGCCCGTCAAGAGCCCGGCCGGGGCATGTCCACTGGTGAAGCTCAAGGCCGACTCGCTGCCGCCTCTGAACACGGCACGCGCCGGGCACAGGCTGTTCTATGCCAACGGCGAGCTGACTGTAGCCGGCGGACATACCAACGGCTTTGTGCCCACTCCTACGGCCGAATACCTGAAGGACGGCCGGTGGCACCAGTTGCCGATGGTGTACAACCACGACGTCGGCTTCCACGTGGTACTACGGAGTGGCAAGGTGCTCCTTGGCGGCGGCTGCGCAGAGCCCATCGGCATCGGACAGACCTTCCTGGCCGAGCTCTACGACCCCGTGACACATACCTTCGACAGTTTCAACAGCATGGAGCACAAGCGCGCCATGGCCTCAGCCCTGGAGCTGGACAGCGGACGAGTGGTCATCAGCGGCAACTGGTACCACCAGGACGCCATCGAGGTGTACGACACGCTGGCGCGACGCTTCATCGACATCCGAAAGACGGGCACCCAGCGTGCCGTGCCCGTCATCATACAGACAGCCCCCGACGACGCTCTTATCCTGGGCAGCTGCAATAACCGCGGCGACACCATCCACACGGCATACGTCTACCAGTTGAAGGGCGACAGCCTGCACATCCCCCTGCTTGAGACCTGGCAACCCATCCTGACCAACGGACCGGCACAGGCCATCGGCAAGTACACCTACCTCATACCCGTACAGAACCGTGAGGGCCAGACGGCCATCATGCTGGTGGAAGAAGGCCGCTTCACGCTGCTGCCTACCACCTGTCCCGTGCCCATGGAGGCCTTAGGGCACCAGATAGAGTACGTGTTCAGCACCATCGTCGACCGCAAGGCGCGTCGGGCCTACCTGATGGGCTTCAACCGCGACTTCCACGGACACCCGGGCCACCCCATACAGTACTACATCCTGGCCATCGACTACGCCGGCATAGCCCAGGGACAGGCTGCCCGGCTGACGCTGTACTACACCCAACCCATCAACGAGGTCATTGACGCCATGCCGCAGTTAACCCCCGAAGGCCATCTGGTGGCTGTTGGCGGCTTGTTGGGCAACAGCAACTTCACGCCCTCGCGCATGGCATGGCTCTTCCCCGTAGGAGAGTCTGCATCGGCGACAGCCTGTGCCGCCTGTGCCGCCAGTGCCGCCAGTATGTGGCGGTGGCGGTGGTGGTGGACAGCACCCATAGCAGGAGTCCTTGCCGTAGCGCTCTGTCTCGTATTCCTGCGCCGCCGCCACAGCTATCTGGACATACATAGCAAGACAGCCTTCAGCAATGAGGAGGTGCACTCTGCGGATACAAGCCAACAGCTGATGGAACGTATCCAGAAGCTGATAGAGCACAGGCAACTCTATCTTGACAGCAACCTGAAGGTTACCGACATTGCCAAAGTCCTCCATCTGCACCGCAACGACATCTCTGCCTGCATCAACACGCAGAAGGGTTGCACCTTCAGCCGGTATATCAACAACTACCGCATCGACTATGCCAAGCGACTGATGCGGCAGCAGCCCGGCAAGAAGATATCCACCGTATGGATGGAGGCCGGATTCGGCAGTGAGCAGAACTTCTTCAAGACCTTCCGCGCCGCCACCGGTCTCTCGCCCAAAGAGTGGATGGAACAACAAGGCGGGAAATAAGAAAACCCTGAGAAAGCCAGAAAAAAAAGACTCTCATCTTGCAAAACGAGAGTCTTTTTTTGCAAAACGAGAGTCCTTTTACGGAACTTTCCCCTATCTTTACAGAAAAGTTATCAGGCATGAAATCAGATAAATAATAACTCACCACAGAGGCACAGAGACTTAGAACTCCGTGTCTCTGTGCCTCTGTGGTGAGTTATATAGAAGAATATTAATCATAAACGCAAAGATATGAGAAAACGATTACTCTTACTGATGCTCATTGCCATGCAGAGCGTGGCATTGATGGCACAAGAAGCCCGCCCCCAACTCGTGGTGTGGCTCAAGGGAGGCGAGAAAGCCTACTTCGACCTTGACAAACTGCCGGAGACCAGCTTCGGCGACGGTTTGCTGACAATCAAGAGCAGCACTTCGACCGTGTCGTATCAACTTGCCAACGTCTTGCGCTACACGTACCTCAACGTGCAGTCGACGGGCATTTACGATATGTCATCGGCGTATGGCGTAAAAATCAGCGAGCTGGGTGAGGCCGTTACCTTCCGCAGCCTGAAGCCCGGCACCATCGTCAGGCTCTACAGTCTTGGCGGAATGCTTCTTGAGGAGCATACTGCCCAGGATGCCCAACCGTTGACCATCACTCTGCGAAGCTATCCTTCGGGTGCGTATGTAGTGAAAGCAGCCAATGAAACCATTAAAATGTTGAAGCCATGAAGACGATATACCACTTTAGAACGGCAACCAATCTGCTGTTGCGTCCCTTTGCGCTGTTGGCATTGTTAGCAGCCCAGTTCTCAGTATTCACCACGGAAGCGAAAGCCCAGGCTGAGACCGATGCCTTCTACATCTACCGGAACGACGGCCACTTTGACGGCTTCTTCTACGAGGATGTGCAGAAGATTACCTATTCGTTTCTCGACACCCTCGGCGTGGAGCACGACGACTATGTATCGCAGGAGATTGTCACTGCCGACTCTACCTACCGCATCATGCTCTCGGCCATCGACTCCGTGGGCTTCGTGCAGCCACAGGTGAAATACAATCCCCGCTTGCGCCTCGTCTCAGAAGACCAGTTGTTTACTACGCTGATCAGTCATGATGAGGAATACGAGAACCTCGTCTTCGCCGGCAGCACCCCCGAAGCCCTGCGGCCCAGGGTAGGCGATGTGTTTGCCTCGTTTGATATAGAGAACGGCTGGAGCGGCAAGGTGACCGAAGTAGGCAGCGCCGGAGGCAATATCACCGTGAAATGCGCGCCCATCGACGAAATCACCGATATCTTCCATCAGTTTGTCATGGTGGAACAATATGACGTCAACCGCAGTGGTCAGCTGATTCGCCGCCGTGTGGCAGGACGTCCAGACCTGACGGTGAACAATGCTCCCCGCCGTGCTGAAGGCACATGGCAGGGCGACCTCTTCAACTTCTCTTTAAGCGGCCACGTTCCCCTTTATGCCAGTGATAACCTGAATATCACGATAGACCCCACCATCGAGGGCAAGCTCCACCTCAAGACCGCGTGGAACCTCTCGCTCTTTGGCGATAAATACATCGGCATTGAGTCGCAGCTCGACTTCGGCGTTGGTTTAGGCTTCACGGTAGACGGACTGATCAAGGAATTCTTCCCTGGAGGCATCGGCGGATTGCTCGACGGCGTACCTGTACCGGCTACGTTCCCCCTCATTTATCTCGACATTACCCCCGATGCCTTCATCCGTGGTGATGCCCACATCAAGTTCTCGGCACAGGCACCCAAGTTGAAGGGTAGCATGTGGTCGAAACTTGAAATCAACAACTGGTGGCCCTCAATGTCTGTCGGTCTGGGTAATCCTAACGGCGACGCCTACTGGGACGCAACGGAGAAAGGCAGCGCAGGTCTCTCTGTAGAACTCAACGGCTTCATACAGGCCGGCATGCTGTTCCCCATGAAGTTCAAGAGTCTTCCTGTCCTCAAGAAATTGTTTGCCGCTGACATTGGCGGTACATGGTTTATAGGACCGAAGGTGGCAGGTGCCATAGCCCTCGACCTGACGAATCCTCCTGGAACCGATACCGGTGCCTATACCCTGATGAAGAATACCAAGTTGTCGCTCCATATCGTAGATGCCGACTTCGAGGTGAAAGGCACTGTGAAGACCGCCTTCAGTGACAAGCAGGAAGTGACCTTGGCCGATGGCAGCATCAGTCTATTCCCGCCCCTTGATGCCGCATTCGTGCCTGAGTTTGGTGATTGCGAGGTGTCGGCCGAGAAACTGTTCTTCCACAAGGCCGACCAGAAAGCATGGAGTGCAGCCCCCGACAATCTGGAGGGCACCCAGCAGGCATGCCGTGTGTTTGCCTTTGGGCCCTCAGGAGCTGTGCTCTCACCCGTCACTATGGGTACGGCCCTCTTCAAGAAAAACGAGGAAGGCAAATATGAACTCGTGGAGTCGCAGACGTGGCCTCGTTCCTACTACCACATCCATCAGCTGATGGGACAGGAAGTCCCCAAGAACATTTACCCCCAGTTCATCCTGTGGGATAACAAGGAACTGTCGCCCTATCCCGACGGAGCCTACAAAGTATACCCCGTAGTCGAGATGTTTGGCAAAGAGTGGCTGGGCGAACCCGCTTACGACTTCAACATCGGCGAGGCCATACCTGCATCCATCACCCATCATCCGGCATTCTTCCCCATGGAGTTCAAGATGGATAGTTACAATCCTGAAGAGAAAGAGTACCTCTCGCATCACACGCCCGCAGCGACCGACGGCATCTATATCGATGGCTGGACAGAAGACGTGGAGAACGCCATGAAGGATGCCAAAGTGCTGCCCAACGATGCAGGCACCATCAACTATGCTAAAGACGGCCTCTCTATGACCGGCACCTACAATAAAGACACCAACAAGGGTGAAGGCACCTTCACGCTCAGCACATCCTACAGCAAGGAGGTGATGAATGTGGCAGATGTTGAGTATTATTTCTCGACCTTTGACTGCGTCACAGAGTACTTGTATAAGAATAATGGCGTTTTCAGTCTTATGATGTCGGGCGACATCAAGCACGACATTAAGGGTACCTTCACTGTAGAGAAGAGGAGTTCGGGCTACGCTTACACTTTCAAGGGCGAAGGTCCGTTTGAACTCAATGGCACAGCCCTTTCTGCAGTCATCAATCCGCCATGTCTGCAAGACTATTTCTATTTCGAATTTCCGCCAATGGAAGTTCAAACCACAACCGTCACGAAAACGGGCAATACCAAGATGGAGTATGAGTTGAAGGTGAAGGAATGAACCAAACGAAGAAAGTAATGTATATGAAACAAAGAATCATCCTATCCGCTCTTATGAGCGTGCTCACATTGACCATCCATGCTGCCGATGTGAGCGAACAGCAGGCCAGGCAGATTGCAGCCAAGGCGATGGCGGGCTTCAGCGCTGTCACGCATCGCGCCAGTGGTGCCCCGCATCGCGCCAGTGGTGCCGCTCCATCCTTGGCGTATGTTGCCGATAAGGACGGCCGTAACAACCTCTACGTGTTCAACAATGAGGCTGGTGAGGGATTCGTCATCGTCTCAGGCAGTGACCAGACCACAGCCTCTGTCCTCGGCTATTCCGACAAGGGACGTTTCGACATAGAGCAGGCACCTGAGAATCTGAAATACCTGCTTGCCATGTACGAGGAACAGATTATCGCCGTCCGTTCGAAGGGAACGGAAGCCAACAGAATGGCTCCCAGTAGTGACGAGTTAGGCAATGTGGTGGTAGAGCCTCTGCTGAAAACCACATGGAACCAGGCTGGGCCCTACAATAAATACTTAACAATGGAACATGCTGCTACTGGTTGTGTACCAACAGCAATGGCTCAGGTCATGGCCTACTGGAAGTATCCCAAGCAGGGCCGTGGCAGTCATGCCTATGATTATAGCGGTTCCAGTTATTATGCTGATTTCAGTTCCTCGGTGTACGACTGGGACAATATGCTCAATGGCTATGCCGATGTGGCGTACAGCGAGGCTCAGGCCAATGCTGTGGCACGGCTGATGGCCGACTGCGGCATCAGTATTGAGGCCCAATATGGTGGGATTTTTGGCACAAGTGCCAGTATGTATTATGTCCCCATAGCCTTAGTGAAGTATTTCGGCTATAGCATGAATTACAGATATCTTGCTTCTTGGGATTATGAAACGCAGGAGTGGGAAGATATGATGCGTGCCGAACTCGATGCCAAACGTCCCTTCCTGTATTCAGGTACTCCGCGAAGTGATAAATACTACCCTCCCGTAGGCCATACCTTTGTGTGCGACGGATATACCGACAATGGCTATTTCCATTTCAATTTGGGATGGGAAGGCCAAGGCAACGGCTGGTATAAGACATCATCTATCACTATGTATCCTGAAGACCAGTGGGACTTCACAAACAATCAGGTGATGCTAATAGGCATACAGCCGGGTGAGCGTCAGGCAGAGCAGAACAATGTGTTTTATGCAGCCATCAACGATGAGGAGGCTGTGGTGATAGGCTGCAATGAGTCTGCCTGCTACGAACTGGATATAGCCTCTACCATCGACATAGAAGGGAAACCCTATCAGGTGACCGACATCTGGCTCTATGCCTTCCATACCAGTGACATTAATTCGGCAAGTATCAATAGTATCAAAATACCGGGAACGGTCAAGTCAATTACCGATAGCCTCTTTATCAATTGTCAAACACTCTCTAATGTGGTGATGGAAGACGGACCAAAGTGCATCGGGAACTATGCCTTCAACCGCTGTACCGGTCTTACTCAAATAAATATCCCCGCATCCGTCACCTCCATTGGCAATAACGCCTTTGAGTTCTGTTCCCTTTTGAATGAGATAAACATTGGCCAATCCGTCATGTCTATCGGCAATCATGCTTTCGCCGGTTGCCATCAACTGAAGACCGCCAATATGCCGTACACCCCTTATACCATCGGCGATGGGGCCTTCTCCGACTGTATGGTGTTGGAGGATTATTACCTTGGTCCAGCAACTAAAATCGGTATGGGCGCTTTCGCAAGTTGCACGGCACTGAACAGTATCTATATAGAGGCTGAGGAGGTAGGTGAAGCCGCCTTCAGAGGTTGCACGGGGCTTAAAGATGTCTACATAGGAGCCAATGTCAAGCAGTGGGGCGACAGAGTCCTTCAGGGCTGCAAGAACGTGGTGGGCATTCATGTAGATGCCGATAATCCTATCCTTACGTCGGTAGACGCCGTGCTCTACAATAAGGATATGACCACTATACATTTCTGTTCCCCCTCGCATACTGATTACTATAGCTACGGCGGCAGGGGCGAGTTCACCATTCCTGAGACGGTGACACGAGTGGCTACCGAATCATTTGGTGACCTGACCAAGCTGACCATCCCCTCTGCGCTGGTCAATATCGGTGAAACAGCATTCCGCTGGTGCGAAAATCTGACAGACGTCTACAACTATGCCACCACGCCACAGCAGATTCAAGGCAACGACCAGTATGGCTTTGGCGGCGTGTTCAGTAGCGTGGTGTTCGACCGCCCCGACTGGAACAAATGCAAGCTCCACGTGCTGCCCGGATGCAAGGCCGCCTATCAGGCAGCAGAAGGATGGAAGGATTTTGAAGTGATAGAAGAAGACCTGACGCTCGACGACACCGTAGCCGAGGATAAGGCTGCAGAGACACTGAGGAATGGCATCGTTCTTGGACTTAGTAACCCTTACTACTGGTATGGTTTAGAGACCAACGAGTTCCTCTTCTCCTCAGAGCCTAAGCTCACCTTTGTCAAAAGCGATATAGGCGATGTGGATGATTTCGTCTTCACCGCCAAAGACGTAGAGATCACGCTCTTTCACGATATGGTGCTGGGCGTTTACTTCACCCATCTGGACGACCCCAACGGCATTGATGCCGTCACTGCCGACGACGGGCAGACGGTACGTTACGATATAACCGCCCAGCGAATCCGCGTCAGTGGGCTGCAAAGCGGTCAGAGCGTCAGCCTTTTCACCCTTGGCGGCAGCCAGCTGGCTTCAGCTGAGGCCGATGCGCAGGGTAAGGCAGAGCTCACTCTCTCAGGCACCTCCGGCACCGTTTACGTGGTAAAAGTGGGTGGCAAGGCATTCAAGCTCACGATTAAATAATACATAGAGTTATGAAAAAGCGAATATTCATTCTGTCATGTCTCCTGGCCCTCAGCAGCATCGGCTTTGCCCAGAAGACCTACGATTTAGAGATAAAAATGACCGACGGCACGGTGAAGACCTATCCCATGCATCAAGTCATCAAGGTGATACGCGAGGACAGGAAAACCATCGTCTATCTCAAGACCAAGGAGACCCACACCATCCAGGTGTACAAAGACACCGACATCGCCTCGGTGGAGTGGAAGCCCTCGGCCGATGCCAACAAGAATAGTAAACCTAAAAATACCGAGCAATGATTCCATCACGATCACCCCTTAACCTTCGGGGAGCGTGAAGCAAGAGATGAGGAGCCGGCCAAAGAAGCCGGCTCCTCATTGTGTTGTCATGGGCTGAAGCGTGGCTTTACACTCCAAGCACGATGGCAGGGTCTATGTTCAGCTTGCGACTGATTTCCCTTCCCGTTTTTAGTGACGGCTCACCCTTACCCGTTATGATTTCAC
>JAFXAR010000009.1 GCA_017516885.1 Bacteroidaceae bacterium | reverse complement strand
TTACCCGCTTGCAAGCAACCGTGTAACCAGCGGTCAAACAATCCTCGCACTATTTCCAAAAATCAAACAGGCTCAAGCTGTGGAATTTAACGGTGCCGGTTAAAGAAATTACCTGTGCTTATCATTGCGCAATTGTTCATCCCGGCAGAGCGAAGCGACGAGGGGTCTGTTTTTTTTATTACAACCGCAAATATTTTGCTAACCCACACCTTTTTGCTACTGAGACCTTTTTCAGTTTTGACAACGCTGTCTATTCGCGGCCCGCACGGCATCACTGCGCGATGCTTCGTGCGACTAATCGCCGCAAAGCGTGTCTATAGCGAAGTCTGCGACTTCGCTATTTTGAGACAGGGCGTACACTTCGGCCGTAGTCTGGGAAGCTATAATCCATGCCGTATTTACCATAGGAGAAGGTAAGGTAGTACGCGTAGTAGGTATCACTCACATGAGGCGCAGAACTCCAGTAGCAACCGTCAGTCCCCCGGTATTTGAGCGACGTACCATTACGCCAACCGGCAGCAGGAAGGAAGATGCTGTTGCCGTTCTTCTTGCTGGTTACCCTGTAACCTTCTACTCCATTCTGAGTTGTCCAAGTCCAGGTGCAGTTGCTGCGCAGTTCCTCAAATTCGGCCTTGGTGGGCAAGCGCCAGCTGCCGCCCCACTGCTTGCGGGCTACGTCGTATTGCGGGTCGCCGCCTATGTCGCTGAAGTTCTTGCCGCTGGTTATGCTGTTGTCATCTGTGTAACTGCTCTTTGTATAAGTTTCGCCCCAGGCGTAGTAGTTGCCGTACTCTTCGGGGTTATCGGCGCCTACATTGCAGGTGGCCCATTTAAGTCCGCTGGGCAAGCCCAAGTCTACACATTCGTGGCCGTTGATTGTTTCAGTATCATTTAAACCAATCATAAAACAGCAAAAGGCAATAAATAACGCAAGTGAAATCCAAAACCATTTAGGCACTGATTCCGATTCCTTGGGTTTGTTGTCAGGATTATCTTCTTGTTCCGCAACATCCTTTCCTTGAACAGAGGGAGACTTTGAGAATTTGGTTTTATCAATATCATCATTCTCCAAAATTGTCTCATCGCCCTCAGCTACAGCCTCAACACTCTCAACTTTAACTTCGTACAAGCTGCTCCCATCCACTCGCTTATCCTCATCACTTTCCACTAACCCAACAAATTCTTCCACGCTCTGCGGGCGCTTGGCGGTTGCGGGCTGCATGGCTGTTTCAACAGCATTGCGCACTGCCGGAGAAACATTCCCGGGCAGTGCCGGCAGGCCAATGTTCATTACTTCGCTTGCCTTTGGCGGGCGTGTGCCGGTTAGCAGGAAGAAGAGCGTTGCGCCAAGGGCGTAGATGTCTGTTACCGGGGTAAAGGTTTTCAGCGCTCCGGCTTCGTACTGCTCTATTGGGGCGTAGCCTTCGCTTATGCCCACTCCGGCGCTGCTGGTCTGGTGGCCGGCTTCATCGTAGTGCTTGGAGATGCCAAAGTCTATGAGAACGGCGTTGCCTTTCTTGTCGAGCATTATGTTGGCGGGCTTTACGTCAAGGTGCAGCAGATTGTTTTCGTGTACCTCCTTAAGCGCTTCGGCAACCTGGCGTATGTATTTTACGGCAACGTCCTCAGGGAGCGCGCCGCTCTCGTCAACAAGAGCCTTGAGGCTTTTGCCTTCAAGGTACTCCATAACGTAGTAGGCTGTGCCGTTCTCCTCAAACACATCGTATATTCTTATAATGTTTGCATTGTCAAACGATGCTATAAGGTCGGCCTCCTTAAGGAACTTCTGCTTGAAGCGCTCTACCAAATCCTTGCTGCCTATTGAGCCTACGGACACATGCGAGGTGTTGGAATCGCGGTTACAGTGTTCCTTCATAAAGAACTCCTTTATTGCCACCTTGCGGTTTGGCCTCTCCTGCTGGGCAAGATAGGTTATGCCAAAACCGCCCTGGCCAAGGACGCTGATTATGCGGAATTTTCCATTCTGGAGTTCTGTTCCTGTTGTAAGTTGCATTATTGGGAAATTGGAGTGGATATTATTATATATATTATCAAAAGAGTTACGGCGCGCCGTAACTCTTTTGATAATTACAGTTTTCCGGGGAAATTACTTCATTACCTCGGCAATGAAAGCCTGCATTTCGGCCTGATGCGCCTCTACGCTCTGCAACAGCTTGAACTGAGCCTTAGAGCGCACGAGGTTGTGCTCGGGATACTGAATTTTGTAGTATGTATCGCCGTTAATGTAATCGGCCAGGAAGCGCACTGTCTGCATGTATGGGAACAGAGCGGCTGCGTATGGCAGGTTCTCAACCTCAAGCGGAGTAATGAATGACGCTGCAGATTTCAAGTAGCCCTTTGTAAATGACTTGAAAATCTCCATGTTGAAGTTCACATTGTCAAGGTCCTTGTCGTCCTCCTTGCCGGTGTTTGCTGCTGAACGCAGATAGTCGCCAAAGTCGGAGAAGATGAAGTTAGGCATCACTGTGTCAAGGTCAATTACACAAAGTACGTTGCCCTGCTTGTCGAAGAGGATATTGTCGACCTTTGTATCGCAGTGGCAGATGCGCTTTGCAAGCTTTCCCTCGCGGTGCAGGCGCTCGCCCTTGCACATCTCCTCAGCGCGTGCCTCAAGTTCGTCTACGAGCCACTGTACCTCAGCAAGACGGCCGGCCTTGTTCTCAGCCACAGCCTCGCGGAGCTGCTGCAAGCGAAACTCCATGTTGTGGAAATCCTTGATAGTCTCGCCAAGCTGCGCGGGAATATCGGCCAGCATTGCCTGGAAGTTACCGAAAGTCTCGCCCACAATGTACGAAGTCTCAGGAGTAACGGCTGTCATGCTCTCTGTATCGGGAATGAACTCCATTACACGCCAGTACTTCTCGCCGTCAAAATGGTAGTATTTGCCATCCTTTGCAGGAACGAACTTCAGCACCTTGCGTGCGATGTCGTCTGTGCCGGCAGCAACAAGCTTGCCGTGGATGTGTTCAGTAACTGCAACAATGTTGTTCATGAGCATATCCACATCGGGGAAAATAGCATTGTTCACATGCTGCAATACATAGTCAGGAGCATCGCCCTCTGTCTTTACACGGTAAGTGGTATTGATAAGACCATTGCCCAAAGGGGCTACTTCTACAACATTGCCCTGAATGTTGAACTGAGAAACAATTGTGTTCATTGGAGTAATATTTTAAGGTTAGTATTTGCTTTTGCGGCGCATAAAATAAGATATAAGGCTGTCATTTTGAGCAGAGCGGAAAATCCCATCATGCATTGGGGAGATCCTTCACATACGTTCAGGATGACATAACTGTCTGCTTGTGGACAGCAACCAAATTTTATCTTAGTGACATCATCACTTAAGACAATCGTCAAAGGCAAAAGTAAATAAAAGAAAAGAGCATTACAAGATTATGACAGATTATTTGCATAAAAAAACATCAGCAACCGCGTTGCTGATGTTTTTTTATGCTGATAAGGCCTGTTACTTTATGAGATATTTGCGTCCGTCAACTATAACAATTCCCGAAGCGGGAAGCCTCTCAAGCTTCTGACCGTGCAGGTTGTATATGCCTTTGCGCACATTATCCTCCTCAACAACAACGCTTTCTACAGATGTAGTCCCGCCAAGAACAATATTGGGATTTTCAACAATGTACATTACAGAACCGTGGTCGTTCCAAGTCCAGTTGCGTACGGCAGTCAAAGCTTCATTTGTAACAATACAGGCAAAATACGTTGAGCCCTCGCTGTAATTTCCACCTGCGTGAAAACTAAAAGTTCCGTCACCATTGTCGCGTATAATATCCAGTGCTGTTTTTTCAGCAGTAAACTTGTAGTCACGGTCGTTGCGTGTTACATACTCCTTTTTAGCCGGCTGATAGAGATAATATTTTCCGTCTTCCTGAATAATCTGCCACACGACTGTCATATCGAAAGGGCTTACCTCCTCTTTATAAATGTTTACAACTGCCTGGTTTGATGGAAGGTTGTTATAGGAAGAGACAGTCATTCCCCGCAAGCTGAGATAGGTATCGGATATTGTTGTGTTCCATGCAAGATAGCCTTCGCCGCTCTTTGCCTTGATATGATATGCTGCATCATTGTTCAGTTCGCTGAGCGAGCTTATCTGGCGATAATCCAGAATCTTTTTATACACAACCTTGATTACGCTGTTCTCAGCATCCAATGTAATTTCCGCTGTATAGCCCTCTATGTTTATTACTGTAACATCTGCTGCTGTAAAGAACTGGGTTACCAGCATTTCATCGCCAGCCTTATACTCCTTGCCTGCATACACTACGCCGCCTTCGCCGTCAGCGCCTTCAACGCTTACGGTGTACTTGTAGGCCTGCTGCATATCGCCCTTGATGCTTACCTGGCTGCCGCGTATATACTCGGCTGGAATTGTATATGTGCCGTCGGCTGCAATGGCGTTCTGGGGAACATTAACCTCAATCCAGTTAGGATTGCCATTATCGTCAAGCTGCTCGGCAGCATTTACGTTATAGCCGTACTTAAGGGCAAAGCCATTCTGTATGAATCCTGGGGCTGGAATATCCTTTACCTTCAAAGGCTCGCCATAGTTTGTCACATAGCCCTGCAATGCGCTTTCGTCCGACGCCAGTACAATGTCGCCATTGAGCTGTGATGCGCTCACTGAAACCTTGTCGCCATGAACGTCAAGCATCAGGTCCACATATCCGCCACCGTCTGAAATAATTGTGCTGCTTCCTGCCGGGTCGATGCTGTTCCAGTCGACCTTATAACGCATGCGGTACATACCTGGTTCTGTTCCGGCAGGGATAGTGAATTGGGGTACACCACCACCGATTGTATTACCGTTTGCAGTAGTTGTACCGTCGCTCTTGTACCAGGTGTCGCCAACCTGGAATGCGCTGTAGCTTACAATTTCACTGCCGTCGGCAGGTGTGCCATTGTCGTTTATGGTGTACTCGAATTTGCCGTTATTGTTCCAGTCGACATACACATAAGCGCTCATCCAAGAGCCTGAGTAGTTGAATGTAGGCTGCACCTGAGCGCCGGCCTTTGCCGAAAAGACACTAACAGTAGTATTATCGGTATAAACCTTGCCGGTGTTTGCTGCAGAGTTGTAGCTAACGCCATCTGCTGTAAGGCCTACACTGTTAAGTGAACGGTCCTTGCGGGTTCTATTGGCATCCTTGTCGTTGGTGAGGGCATATTTGTCGGTAGAGAAGCGCTTGTCGGGATTGTTGTCAACGACAATCTCATCAATATACGCCACCCAGTCGGTATTGTCGGCATGAGGCGAGCGCACATCGGGCACAATTACCAATGAGTAAATGTCGATACCGCTGTTTGCATTCTCCTCCTTAGAATAAGAGAAGCCCTTGAAACTCAAAACAACATCCTGCCAGCCCGCCTTGGGAGCCACATTTATATTAGTTGTTGCCCAGAACTGCTCCTCCTCGCCTGTCTGCCAGTTCCAGCTCTCCTCAAGTCTCTTGCCCAAGCCAATAACCATCATGCGGCTGTCAGCAGGCTTGTCCTTGAGGTAAGCCATCACATGGATGTACTGCAGCTGTTTTGTCATGCGGATAGGTTCCTTGAGGTCTATTCTCACGCCAAAGGTGTTGCTGCCAAAGCGGCTGCGCTGAAGAGCCAAGACCTTTCCGGTTGGGTTAGGAGCAACACCGAGCACCTCGTCCACTGCCACATCGGGGTTATCAGTAACAGCAGCATTTCCGGCAAGAGCACCTGTGCGGAACGGACTCTCCTCCCATTTGTCGTAAACACCTATTGATTTATAGTCCTCGCTGTCAAATGTTATAGTTGTTTGCGCTGAAGATGCAAGACTTAAAAACATCAACGCAGCTGAAAATAATATACTCTTTTTCATAAGTTTTCGTTTTTATAATTGTGTCGATGTTTATTAGAATACATTCAAATTAGAAATAAGAGGACAAGCACGGCTATCCAAAATTGTTATGCGCAGTTTCTTTGCATTGTAACCGCTGCCATAGCTTTCGCTTGTTTTGCCATTCAAAGGAATAATGCGCTTGTAGCCAACAGTTGTTGTCTGCATGGCCGGACAAAGTTCTGTCCACGATTCGCCATCTGAGCTGTATTCAATTTTGAAGTCCTTTATACGCTGGCCCAGGAAAACAGGCTCCTGCATAACCAGATAGCGGATTACCTGAGGAGTGTCCCATGAGAGTGTGATTGTTGCAGCAAGGTTCTCATCGTTTGTTCCCCAATAAGTTTCCTTATTGCCATCGGTAAGATTGGCAGCGCCATAATTGCCGCCTGTGCGTGTATCGCTCACCTCAATTGTTGCGCTCTTGGCAAAATCTGTTGCCGCGGTACTTTCGTCAAGGCCGTACACCGGCACAGCCAAACGCTCGTGCAGCATCTTGCCCAGCTTCTTCAGTTCGCTTACAGTGTTATCGGGCAGCACACCGTACTGGTTAGGAGGGCAGTTAAGGATAAGAGTTGCATTGCGTCCCACAGTCTCCAAATACATTTGGAAAAGACGCTCAGCGCTCTTCATAGCCTCTCCCTGATGCCAGAACCAGCCGGCGTTTGTTGCCTTGGCATCGCTCTCTCCGGGATTCCATATCCAGCCGTTGATGTCACCCTCTTCGCGAATAACACTCTCTGACATATAGTCGGTCATTGCCCAGTTTGTTTCACCGGCGTAACCCGACTCATTACCAATCCAGCGCGCTTCGCCACCTACACCCCACATAACACAGTTGGGAGCAATGCGATGTACACGGCTGCGCAAGTTTGGCACATCGTAATAGATTTCTGCGTCGATGTTTCGGCTGCCGCCCTCGCCGCCATAGTAGCCGTCGCCGCCACGCGCACCGTCGAACCACATCTCAAACTGGTCTGAGCCATATTCAGCCAGTTCCTCACACTGTTTCAGGAACACCTCTGTAACGTATGTATCCTTGCCATAGTGCGCAGAGTTACGGTCCCAAGGCGAAATGTAGAAACCATATTTCATATTATGCTTCTTGCTCGCCTCGGCAAAAAGTTTGGGTATATTAGCATCACGGCCATTCGCATTGCCGGCATTTTTTATGCTATGCTCAGTAGTTGCTGTAGGCCACAGGCAGAATCCGTCGTGGTGCTTCACCACCGCGATACCGCCGTTCATGCCGGCAGCCTTCACTGCTGTAACCCACTGCTCGGGATTAGGAAAGCCCAGAGGAGCATATATAGACTCATTCTCGTTACCATAACCCCACTCCTTACCTGTAAAGGTGTTCATTCCGTAATGGAAGAAGGCATAAAACTCTGTTTCGTTCCACAAAAGCTGTCGGTCGTGAGGCACCGGATGCACAGGCGCCGGTTCGTTGTTCGGGTTAGCAGGAGTTTCATCTTTTAACTGAAACTGCGCCATTGTTGCCACAGGGGCTAACATCCCGCATAAAACAAAAGCTGTAAATAATTTTTTCATTGATTTAAATTAAGGTTAGTTAATGTTTTCTTAGAAATTGTTTAAGTTTATATCGTCAAGTTTTTTATAGAGCAAAAATAGGATGTTTATTTATTTTTTAAGGGAGCATAGCGGGCTATGCAACCGCAAAAAAGAAAGAAACAGACATTTTTGAATATAAAAAACGGCGAAACAAAAGGCTTCAATAATAAAATTATTTTTAGAAATTTAAACAGTTTCTTAGTCGCAGGAGAGCATGCAAGCATGCACGTTCTCCACCAGCTGCAAAATTAAGCAAAAATATATAATAATATTAAATAATACATTTTTTAACCAAAAACGCGGGCGATGGGCGCGGGCGATTCGTAAGCAAAAAGTGAGGCTGGCTAAAATTTAGCAGCCTCACTTTTGCGGAGATGAATAAAATATGCAGTTCCAGGCTTGCGCAGCCTGAAAATAATTGGAGAATTAGTGCAACCTGAAGTTTACCGGCAATGTATATTTCGCATTTACCGCCTTGCCGCCCTGCCTGCCAGGGTTCCACTTTGGCATAGAACGCACAACACGCAGAGCCTCATCGTCAAGCGACTTTTCGCCTGAAGACTTGATAACCTCAATCCCTGAAACAGAACCGTCTTTCTTCACAACAAAGCGAAGGAATACACGGCCCTGTGCACCCATCTCGCGTGCCATGCGCGGATATTTTATGTTGCTGCTCAGGTAATCGTTTAGCGCCTTCGCACCGCCCGGGAATTCCGGAGCATCCTCAACAAAGTCGAATAACTCCTCTTCCTCAGCGCCCTCGTCTACGTAGATTTCGTCAACTCGGACTACCTCCTCTGCAGGCATTTCACTTTTTGGAGATTGCGCTACTGGTTTCTCTTCAAGAATTTCAACCTTGTTATAGACACTCTTCTTTGGTTTAGGTGCTAGAGGCACCGGAGGCGCCATAATATCAAGTTTTTCTATTGTACTGCTGTCATAGGTTGCAACTTGAATTGAGCATGCATTCTCAACAAACACCTTTTGGGCGTAACTGCACGAGTCGTAATCCTTGTTAAAGAAACGTTTGGCAGCATTGTGGTAAACATCCTTTATTGCTGCAAAAACCATTTCTGAGACACTCAAATAGGTATCGTAATCTTTTGAAGAATCATACACAATTGACAGCATAATACCTTCAGGTACAGTTACCGTTGTTCCCACCTCATTTTTAACAGCGTACAATGCATCTATATTTTCGTTCAATTCCTTAATTTTGGCATTGACCAATTCGGTTTCATATTTTGGCAACTGTTCGCCATTCCCGGCAACGTCCTCGTATGGTTTCAATTTACGTCTCAATTCTCGGACATTCGTGTCAAGCATTTCGTAAACATTCTTTTCTACCATTATTGGGTAAATTTCAAGCCTATGCCTGTTCCATACAAAATCGTCCAGAATTTCACCGAAGCTCACCGGCCGGGGTTCCATATATGGGTCGTCATCAACTTCCCAAACGCCATCCTTGCACCACCATATGGTGGAAGCGGTTCTGCCCATCTCGATAGTGAGCATATTCTTATCGGCAACAGTTATTTTTAACACATTCCTTTTATAAATCTTGGGCAAATCTATTGCATCGTCATATTTCAGGCAACCGTAAACCCCATTATGCATAGCCGGCATAGGCAATCCAAAACAGCCGTTGAACGAATAGGCCTTAGACATCAAGAAAGTATTCTTGCTTACATTGGCAAGATTACGGCAACCGAAGAAAGCATTCGGCATAATGGTTTTCTCAAAACTCTCGCGGTACGGCACGCCAAAACTACCGGCCTCCAATAAATACGAATCAGCCTCAACAAAGAACCTGCTGCTGAATATTACATCTGTCAGATTGATGCATTCCTTGAAAGCGAACGGTTCAATGCGCATCACATACTTGGGAATCTCAATTGACTTTAGAGTGGCATTTCCGGCAAAGGTGCCCGCCTCAATTGCCTTTGGCTCGCTGTCAAGAACTATTGCACCGCTGTCCTTGTCGGCAAAATACTCGTTCCTGAGTATCTTGGCATCGCCAAAGCCATCGGGTTTGGTTAGCGCTACCGGCTGCTTGTCGGTTGTGGTGTAGCTGATGACATAAACCTCTTTTTTGGTTTCACCGGCAGAGGCATCCTTGCCCGGTGCATTCTGCCCATCACTCTCCCGGGTCTCTTTTTGGCCTCCGGAACAGGCTGCAACAAGAATCAGTGCCGCAGCATAAAAAATCTTTTTCATAGTCATATTATCATGAATTTGTTATAAGCAATTTATCACGGCAAGCGCTGCGTATATTCGCGGTACCGCAAATATATAAAAAAGGGCATAACAAACGTTTCTTATATAAAAATATATTTCAGTTTCTAACATAGCACCTCCGCCAAAAGCGCCAATGCCATGCAATAGGCCTCAGCCGAGTCCTTGCGCAGCAGCACTCCTGCATCGCTGTGCATATTGCCATTGACAGGAGCGCAGAGGGTAAGGGAAGGGATTCCGTATTCGGCATAATCCCACGATTCATCCGGTTCGGCATCATGCTTGAATGCAAACTTGCCTCCGCAGGGCTCAAGAGAGGAAACAATATTATATGCTGTCAGGAGGTCAAAGCCCGAATCGTTCTCTATTGTAAACAGCGCTCCGCTCTCCCACCCTACATTGGTAACATCCTGCACTATTGCCGAAGCAAGAAGGCATTCCATCTCTCCAAGCAGCTGCAACGCTTGCAGTGCGCCATGGGAATTCTTCTCCTCATCGCCGGTAAAGGCAACAACGGCATTTTCGGGGAGCGTACCGTTAATCATACACCACAGCACGGCGGCATTGCCGAAGCTGTTATCAAATGTGCCCTGCCAACAATCGCCCTCGTCGCGGCAGAAGCAGCTGCTGTATACACAGTCGACATGCGAGGAGATGAGCACCACCTTTTCGTTCTTCTGCGGCCGGCGCTTGGCAAAAAGCAAGGCAAGAGGCGACGATGCCACAAGGCTGTACTGAGTATCTTTAAGCAGGCGCTCAATTGCCTTCAGCCTGTCACTGACAACAAACTCCACGCCGTTGTCCTTGCAATCAACTGTAACGGCCGAAAGGAGTTCAAAAAATCCACTGCTCATAGTATGCCTGGTTCAATCTTAAGGTCGTTCCTGCTTGCAATGACAAGCTTTTCGTAGCGCTCCCTAAGGCGCGGCAAGCGCGACAGGCGCATTGAGAGGCGCACCATGCAGTCGTTGTCAAATATCTGCTCCACAACCTTTGGCTCTTCCTCCTTTACAATGCGAAGCACCTCGTTCAGAAGCGGATAGGAGAATTTCAGAACTATCTCGCCATTGATAGTCTTTTCCACATGCTCCACCGCATCAAGCGCCTCGGCCGCCGCAGCGCGGTAGGCAACAATCAATCCGCTTGTGCCTAACTTGACTCCGCCGAAATAGCGCACCACAATAACGAGCACATTTGTGAGTTCCTTGCTGTGAATCTGCCCCAGAATTGGCTTGCCGGCTGTGCCCGACGGCTCGCCGTTGTCATTGGCACGCTCCTGGTCGCCGCGCTCGCCAAGGCGGTAGGCGTAACAGACGTGACGCGCATCGTAATATTTCTTCTGATACGCCTCGATATGCTCCTTTACCTGTTCAATGGTAGTCACAGGAATGGCAAAAGCAAGGAACTTGCTCCGTTTTTCGGTATATATTGCCTCGCCTTGCTGTTCAATGGTCTTGTATATATCTTCTTCAAGCATTATATCCCCTTTACTTTATTTTCAAAATCCTTCATGCAGCCGGCAAGCGCCCGCGCGCCCTCAATCGGCATTGCATTGTAGCACGATGCACGGAAACCGCCCACCGAACGGTGTCCCTTGATTGCCACCGCTCCGCGCTCTGCGGCAAACGCCGCAAAATCGTCCTCAAGAGCCTCAAATCCCGGTGACATCACAAAGTCAATGTTCATGAATGAGCGGTCGTCATGGGCCACATTGCTGACAAAAAGGCTGTTGCGCTCAATTTCGTCATAGAGCACTGCGGCACGCTCTGCGGCACGGCGCTCCATCGCCACGACCCCACCCTGCTGCTTTACCCAGCGCAAGCTGCACAAAGCCGTGTAAATGGGGAGTGTGGGAGGAGTATTGAACATAGAGCCGCTGGCAATGTGCACGCGATAGTCGAGAATTGAAGGTATGGCACGCTCCACCTTGCCTAACGCACTCTCCCTGACAATTACAAACGAGAGGCCCGACTGTGCAATATTCTTCTGCGCACCGCCATAAATGCAGCTATATTTTGACACATCAACCGGACGTGACAGAATATCGGACGACATATCGGCCACAAGCGGCACAGGCGAGTCAATATCGCGCCTAAGCTGCGTTCCGTATATTGTGTTATTGGATGTGACATGCAGATAATCGGCATCGGCAGGGACTGAAAAATTCTTGGGGATGTAGCTGAAAGCCTTGTCGGCCGACGAGGCCACTTCAACCGCCTCGCCAAAAAGACGCGCCTCCTTTATTGCCTTGCTTGCCCATGTGCCGGTGTTAAGGTAAGCAGCCTTCTTTGCCAGCAAATTGAACGGCACCATGCAGAAGTGCATGCTTGCGCCTCCGCCAAGGAAAAGCACCTCATATCCCTGCGGCACATCAAGCAGCTCTTTCATGAGTGAACGCGCCTCGTCAAGAATGGGCTTGAATTCTGCCGAACGGTGGCTAAGTTCCATAAGCGAAAGCCCCATGCCGTCATAGTCAAGCACAGCCGCGGCTGTCTGTTCCACCACCTCGCGCGGCAGCATTGACGGCCCTGCATTAAAGTTAAATTTTCTCATTGTCACTGCACAACACTTTTTTTCGACTGCTAAGTTAGCAAAAAAGCTACAGATAGCAAAACGGCTTCTTAAGAAGCTGTTTATATCGCCATTTTTTATAGAGCAGAAATATAAACAGCAACGGCATCTTTGACAAAAACACAATAAGGGAATACATCGGCAACGTAACCCTGCCGCTGGATTGGTAAAAAAGTTGCATTTTTTACTTGACAAAAGCTCTGAAATTTGCTATATTAGCGTCAGAAAAGAAACCGTGCACCACGGTATCCATAATAAATAAAAAAGATGGAAAAGATTTTCACAGCAATCGTTTGTTTAATAAGCCTGCTTGGTTACGCATCGGCCTGCAACGCTGAGGCAGCAGGCTGCAACGATGCAAGCTGCGCGCCAGCAAACTGCAAGGTTGACACCTTGAACAGCCAAAGCAATGACTTCAACTCTTTTATAACACAATTCGACTTGTATGAAAAAGGATTCATTGACAAGAACTTTTTTAATACTCGAAGAGAAAGAGCCGGTGAAATGCATATAGAAATATCAAAATCAAAATACTCCTCTTTTATACCTTACGACAGCACCTGTAACTGCAAAAGGGAGGAGTTATACTACCACCCTTGCTACAAAATAGAGAATAGCGGGTTCCACATTGTCGGCATTAACGGCTTTTGCGACTTTACAGCAACAGCCGCCTTTCCCTATTGTGCAGAATTATTGATTACATACGACAAAAGCGGAAATATCATTGACTTTATAATTGTTGGGTATTATAGCGACATAGAGCACTGTGCTATTGAAACCACAGAAAATGACAACGAACTGAAAGTCACGCAATATTCATTCAACAATGAAGGGCTATACAGCAGGGCATATTCCGGTGTCTGCAAAATATCAGAATACACAATCAAAGTAAACAGCAACGGCATTATTGACAAAAATACAACAAGGGAATACACCGGCAACGTAACCCTGCCGCTGGATTGGTAAAAAAGTTCACCTTCTATAATTGACAAAGACTCTGAGATTTGCTATATTAGCGTCAGAAAAGAAACCGTGCACCACGGTATCCATAATAAATAAAAAAGATGGAAAAGATTTTCACAGCAATCATTTGTTTAATAAACCTGCTTGGTTACGCATCGGCTTGCAATGCTGAGGCAGCAGGCTGCAACAATGCAAGCTGCGCACCAGCAAACTGCAAGGCGGACACCTTGAACAGCCGAAGCAATGACTTCAACTATTATCTTTCACATTTCCAATATTTTAAGGGAGAGAAATTAAATAAAGAGTTCTTCTCGTACAACGATATAAACGGCCCAAAGGTAATCTATACTGATTTTTATAAATTTTTCCCATACGACAGTGTCGCTTTCAATTGTGACAGAAAAGAGCCTTATTATAAGCCGTCATACAAAATGGACAAAGACAATTTTTACCTGATTTCAATACGAAGCTGCTGCGACTTGCCGTTTGAAGGATTTCCATACGAAGCACCAACCTTAGTCACATACGACAAAAGTGGAAACATTATAGATTTTGAAATTATAGGCAGAGGAAGCGATGTTGACAGCTACGTTATTGAAACCACAGAAAATGACAACGAACTGAAGGTCACGCAATATTCATTCAACGATGAAGGGCCATACAGCAGGGCATATTCCGGCATATGCAAAATATCAGAATACACAATCAAAGTAAACAGCAACGGCATCATTGACAAAAACACAACAAGGGAATACACCGGCAACGTAACTCTGCCGCTGGATTGGTAAAAACAGCATACGCATAAAAGCCGTGCAGCCTGGCATCATCTGCACCTGGCCGGCATGACAAGCGTCTTTATTCCCTTTATCTTTTCGCCCTCTACAGCCTTTAGCACAGCACGCATGCGGCTCTTCTTAACGGCAACGTAGGAATAGTCCTGGAACACAAGTATAGTGCCCACTTCATCGGGCTTGAGGCCTCCCTTCTTCATAAAGAAACCGGCGAGGTCGCCGCGGCTCAGCTTGTCGCGCTTGCCTTTGCCCACATAAAGCGCTACCCAATCAGGGGCAGAAGGCAGCTGGTTCTTTTTAGGCAAATGGTATTCTGAAAGGCCGGCAGGCAGATACTCGGGAATGTCCTTGTTTTCAAAAAGAAACATATAAACCGAACCGTCGGCATCCCAACGCGCGGTGCGGCCGTTGCGATGAGTGAATATTTCAGCCGAAAGGGCACGCTGGTAATGCACCACATGGCGCACTGCCCTAATATCAAGCCCGCGCGCAGCAAGGTCGGTGCTTATGAGTATATTGGAGCATCCGCAAGCAAAGCGGTAAAGGGCAAGTTCGCGAGCCTTCTGCTCCATTGCGCCATGATAGGCAATACAGTGAAGCGAGAGGCCGGAAAGATACTTATAGACCTCGTCTACAGTCTCGCGGAAATTGCAGAAGACTATCGCCGGTTCTCCGCTAAATGAACAAAGCAGCGAAAAGAGCTTTTCAAGGCGCTTGTCGGGGGTTGTAGTCAGTGTATAAAATGAGGTGCGCACTGCCGGCAGCCTGCACCCTTCACGGAAATCGAGTTTCTCCACATCCGATGCGCCTGCAAACAGAGGTATTTCATCGGCATCGGTTGCCGAAATAAGAAAACGCGATGCCAGCGCCGGGAGCTTGCCTGCAAGTTTTGACATCTCGTCGTGAAACCCCATTTCAAGGCATTTGTCAAACTCATCTATAACAAAATGGGTGCATTTGTCTACGGCAAACGACGAACGGTTCAAATGGTCGAGCAAACGGCCCGGGGTGCCCACTATCACTGCCGGCGAAGCACCGCTGAATGAAGCCGCCTCCTGCTCCATTGGACGGCCGCCATAAAGTGCTGCAATCTGGAATGGAAGCGCCATTGAACGCCAAACATCGGCAACCTGCTTTGCAAGCTCGCGCGACGGCAGCACTATGATGGCCTGCACCTTGCGGCACGAAGCGTCCAAGCGCTCAAGCAGCGGAAGAAGAAACGCAAGCGTTTTTCCTGTACCAGTGGGCGAAAGCAGCACCATGCTGCCACTCTTTCGGCAATGCTCGAGGACTGCCGACTGCATAGCATTGAGTTTCTCAACGCCAATTTTACGCAGCGCATTCTGCTGCATTCTGTTCAATGTTCCTTTCATTGAAATTCCAAAAAGTATTTTCTGTTATCACGCACTCTTTCGAGCAAGTCCTTCAGGGCATTCAGTATAGTTGGATTCTCATCGGCAAGATTGCAGGTTTCATCAAACTCGCCATTCACTTTTTTGAAAAGCTGCGGCTCGCTTGAGTATCCTGTCTCAATCTTTGGCCCCCATGGAACCATTGCCGGGCCGCCTTTAGGCTCAATATACTTCCAGTTGAAGAGAATAAGCGAAAGTGTATGGTTGGAAGCCATTTCCACTGCAAACGGACGGCCTACACCCTCTTCGCCCATCCATGTATCAAGCTGTGAACAGTCACCGTCGGGAGAGAACGAGCGTTCACCCGGGGCTGTTTTCTTGCCCACTATGCCCGCCATGACATCAAGGAAATCTATCTGCGACACAAGCCCGTCCCTAACTGCCGGGGTCTTTATCATTGCCGGCCAATGCACAATAAAAGGCACACGAGTTCCGCCCTCAAACGCACTATATTTCCCTCCGCGCAGGCCGCCTGTGGGAGAGTGTTCGCCTACAAGTTCCTCGGCGTCATCGTCATAGCCATCATCAAGAACCGGTCCATTGTCGCTCGTAAGAATTATTAAGGTATTATCCAGCAATCCGTTACTACGCAACGCTTCAACTATTTCTCCAACACTCCAATCGAACTGGGCAATAGCATCGCCGCGCAATCCCATTTCGCTTGCACCACGAAAACGCTCGTGGGGAAAACGCGGCACATGCACGTCATTGGTGGCAAAATAGATAAAGAACGGCTTCTCCTTGTTTGCATTTATAAAATCCACAGCATGCGCAGTTATGCTGTCGGCTATATTTTCGTCCTTCCAGAGCGCCTTACCTCCGCCTTTCATATACCCAATGCGCCCTATTCCGTTCACTATGGACATATCGTGCCCATGAGAATGCTTGAGATTGTACAGCAGCCGGGGATTATTGCGTCCGGTGGGCTCGCCCTCAAAATTCTGCCTGTAGCTTACATAAATAGGCGCCAATGAATCATAGTTTGCAACCCTGCCATTCTCAATAAACACGCAAGGCACTCTGTCGGCTGTAGCGGCCATTATATAAGAGCAGTCAAAGCCAATGTCTGACAAAGCTGGCGAAATGGCAGAGTTCCAATCCTGTCTGCCACTCTCTGCGCCTAAGCCCAAATGCCATTTCCCAAAGGCGGCAGTTGTGTAGCCGGCCTCCTTGAACACATCGGCAACCGTATACTGCCCGGGCGATATTATCATGGCAGCGTCACCTGCCGCAACGTCTGTGCCGGGCTTGCGCCAAGGGTACTCCCCTGTCAGCAGAGCATACCGCGAAGGGGTACTCGTTGAAGCAACAGAATGAGCATTCGTCATACGCAAGCCATTTGCCGCTAAATTATTAGTATTAGGAGTTTTAACACCTTTAGCGCCATAGCATTCAAGGTCGCCAAAGCCCAAATCGTCGGCATATATCACAACAACATTAGGGCGCGGCACATTTTCAGCACCACCGCCCGCCTGAGCAAAGAGGGCAAGAGGCGAGAGGAGTGTTAATGAGCATATTCCAAATCCGAGTTTTTCCATAACTGTTTTATAAAACCGGCACGAAAATAACCATTTTAACGCAATCTGCATAACCGCCTGGCATAAAATTTCAGTCAGTTTCCAAAATCTGCCATTTTGACATCCTTTGTCACACAAGCAAGATGCTTTTACAGACATTTTGTACCCAAAAACCCATTGGCATGCTATTTGTTATATATAAAACAGAAAAAAAATATTGAAAAGCCATGAGCGAAAAGGATAAAGAAATTTTAGATGAGACCGTAAACGAGAATCAGAACGGCAGCAACGAAGGGAACGAGTATTGCGGAAACAATTGCAGCAATACTTCAGAAACAGAGACCGAAACATCTGTAGAACAGCAACTTGAGGAAGCTAACAAAAAAATTGCTGTGCTTGAGGACAAGTATCTTCGCCAGGTTGCGGAATTTGACAATTACCGCAAGCGCACAGTCAAGGAAAAAGCCGAACTTATAAAGAACGGCGGAGAGCGTGTAATGGAATCAATCCTTCCTGTGCTCGACGACTTTGAGCGCGCTATGAGCAACCTCGCCAAAGACGAGAATGCGGCAGACATTCTTACCGGCGTTGAACTTATTTATACAAAATTCGTAGGAATACTGAAACAGAACGGCCTTCAGAAGATTGATACCGAAGGTGCGGAATTCAACACTGACTTCCACGAGGCAATAGCAATGGTGCCTACTCCCGACGAATCAATGAAGGGAAAGGTACTTGACTGTGTTCAAGCTGGTTATACACTAAATGATAAAGTAATCCGTCACGCAAAGGTTGCCGTTGGCGAATAACATATAATTATGGAAAAGAGAGATTACTATGAAGTGCTTGGTGTGAGCAAAGACGCATCGGCAAACGACATTAAAAAGGCATACCGCAAATTAGCGATACAGTACCACCCCGACAAGCAGCACGACAAGAGCGACGCCGAAAAGAAGGAGGCTGAGGAGAAGTTCAAGGAGGCGGCTGAGGCATACAGCGTTCTCAGCGACCCTGACAAGAAATCACGCTACGACCAGTTCGGACACGCGGGACTTGGCGGCGCAGCCGGCGGAGGAGGCTTTGGCGGCAGCATGAACATGGACGACATATTCTCAATGTTCGGCGACATCTTCGGGGGCAGTTTCAGCGGTTTCTCAGGCCGCGGCTCGTCACATGCCGCAAAGAACAGAGGCGCTGACCTGCGCGTAAAGGTAAAGCTCAACCTGAAGGAGATTGCAGAGGGAACTTCAAAGAAGTTCAAGCTGAAGAAATATGTTGCCTGCCCCCACTGCGGCGGCAGCGGCGCCGAAGGCAATGCAATGGAGACCTGCCCCGACTGTAACGGCAGCGGACGCGTTATACGCACCCAGCAGAGCTTCTTCGGCATGATGCGCACCGAAGTTCCATGTCCACGCTGCAACGGCGAGGGAAAGATTATCAAGAACAAATGTCCGCACTGCAACGGCGACGGCATTGTCATGGGCGAGGAGGTTGTTGAAGTCAGCATTCCGGCAGGAGTGCATGAAGGAATGCAGCTGTCAATGCGCGGCAAGGGAAATGCCGGAAAAAGAAGCGGAATACCCGGCGACCTTCTTATTCTTGTAGAAGAGGAGAAGCACCCGACACTCGTCCGCGATGAAAACGACCTTGTATACAGCCTGCTGCTCGACATTCCTACAGCAATCCTCGGCGGATTTGCCGAAATACCGACAATAGACGGCAAGGCAAAAGTAACAATTGACCCCGGAACACAGCCGGGAAAGGTTCTGCGCCTGCGCGGAAAGGGACTGCCCGCACTCAACGGATACGGCAAAGGCGACATAATTGTGAATATAAGCGTATATATCCCCGAGACACTGAGCAAGGAGGAGAAAAAGACAATAGAGAAACTCAAGGAATCAGACAACTTCAGGCCAAGCGAAGGCATAAAGGACAAACTGTTCCGCCGCTTCAGGAGTTTCTTTGACTGATAACCGGCAACTATGACATACGACGATACCGTAGCATATCTGTTTAACTGCGCACCGCCCTTCCAGCAAGTAGGCGGTGCTGCTTACAAAGAGGGACTGGCAAATACCATAGCGCTTGACAGCCACCTTGGCCACCCGCACCGCAATTACAGGACAATACACGTTGCGGGCACAAACGGCAAAGGCTCGACCTCGCACACCCTTGCGGCAATATTGCAGGAGAACGGCTGCAAGGTGGGGCTTTACACATCGCCGCATCTCATTGATTTCCGTGAAAGAATCAGAGTTAACGGCATCCCCGCACCCGAAGAGTATGTGGTGCAGTTTGTTGAAAAGCACAAAAGCTTCTTTGAACCCCTGCAGCCATCGTTCTTTGAACTGACCACCGCAATGGCGTTCAGCTATTTCGCCGAACAGAAGGTTGACATTGCTGTAATTGAGACCGGAATGGGAGGACGCCTTGACTGTACAAACATAATAGCGCCCGAACTCTGCATTATAACGAACATCAGCCCCGACCACACACAGTTTCTGGGCAGCACGCTTGCCGAAATTGCCGGAGAGAAAGCCGGAATAATAAAGCACGGAACACCGGCTGTAATAGGAGAGGCCACCGAAGAGACAAGAGAGGTTTTCAAGAGCAGGGCAAATGCAGTGGAAGCGCCCATCATATTCGCTCAGGACAATCCTCTGCTTGAGAGCGCAAAGCCTGAATCAAGCGGCATGCTCTACCAGACAAAGCCATACGGAACAATACACGGCGAACTTGGCGGATTCTGCCAGGAAAAGAACACAAACACCATTCTCGCCGCACTTGAATGCCTAAAGGAGAGTGGATTCGCAATAACAGAAGAATCAGTAAAAAAGGGTTTCAGGAACGTATGCAGCACAACCGGACTTATGGGGCGCTGGCAAAAGATTAGCGGCAGTCCGCTGACCGTTTGCGATGCCGGGCACAACATAGGCGGCATACAATATATAACAGAGCAGCTTGCAGCACAGGAGTGCAGCACATTGCGAATTGTATTCGGGATGGTAAGCGACAAGGACATCAGCGCGGTGCTGGCAATAATGCCCAAGAATGCGCGCTACTACTTTACCCAGGCAAGCATAAAGCGCGCCATGCCGGCCCGCGAACTGCAAGGCAAGGCAAAAGAGTACGGGCTAAACGGAGAGCACTACCCTAATGTTGCCGAGGCACTAAATGCAGCTACAGCCGAAAGCAGCGCAAATGACTTTATTTTTGTTGGAGGAAGCTGCTTTATAGTTGCCGACCTGCTTGCATCTTTAAACAAAAATTAAGAATTATTTTGTTAAATTAAGTCTGCAAAATATTTGCGGAACTGGAATTAGAGAGCTTTTTCCAGTTCCGCAAATTTTTATTTCCATTTCCTTTGCCGTAAACCTTTTTTTTATTTTATTTGCGGAAGAATAGCTATTTTATAACAGACATAATATGAATTGTACTGAAAACCTTTCACAATTGAAGGCCGCCGACTTCAAAAAAAACATCGGCGGCAAGGAAACAGCGCTGTTCATCCTTAAGAACAAGGCTGGCAGCGAAGTTGCAATAACTAATTATGGAGGCGCAATATGCACAATTATGGTCCCCGACAAAAACGGCATCTATGCAAACGTAATCCAGGGCCACGACAGCATTGACAATCTCCTGAACAGTCCCGAACCATTCCTCAGCACACTTGTAGGACGCTATGGCAACCGCATTTGCAAAGGCAAGTTTACCATAGACGGCAAAGAGTACAGTCTTGCAATAAACAATGGCCCGAACCACCTTCACGGCGGCCCTACCGGTTTCCACGCAAGAGTTTGGGATGCAGAGCAGACAGACTGCCAGACATTGAAGCTGCACTATCTTTCGGCAGACATGGAAGAGGGTTTCCCCGGAAATCTTGACGTGACAGTAGTCTACACATTCACCGACGAGAACGAACTCAAAATCGATTACACTGCAACTACCGACAAGAAGACTATTGTAAACCTTACAAGCCACGGATTCTTCTCGCTCTCAGGAATTGCAAACCCCACAGCTACAATTGACAACCTTATATGCGAAATCAATGCGGACTTCTTTGTGCCCATTGACGACACATCAGTGCCTTACGGCTGCATTGCGCCGGTAAAGGGCACTGCTTTTGATTTCACCGTTCCTACAGCTGTAGGCGCACGCATTGATGCCGACGAGGAGCAGATAAAGCATGGTGCAGGCTACGACCACTGCTACGTTCTCAATAAAAAGGAAGTTGGCGAGCTCAGTTTTGCAGCAAAGGTTACAGAACCCGTAAGCGGCCGCACAATGGAGGTATACACCACCGAACCGGGCGTTCAGGTATATACATCGAACTGGCACAGCGGCTTTGCAGGCGCTCATGGCGCAACATTCCCCAAGCGCAGCGCAATCTGCTTTGAGGCACAGCACTTCCCCGACTCTCCCAACCGCGCGCACTTCCCCAGCGTAGTATTGTGCCCTGGCGAGACATACAGGCAGATTACTGTATATAAATTCGGAGTAGAAAAATAACATTATAATAACTAAAAACATTTAAAGAATCATGAGTAATCAAAAGAAACAATGGGGAGCAATTATCGTTATGATTGCGCTCTTTGCCATGATTGCATTTGTAACAAACCTTTGCAACCCAATGGCAAAAATCATCAAGAACCAGGGAGAGATTTCAACATTGCTTGCAAACATCGGTAACTACGGTAACTTCATCGCTTACCTCGTTATGGGTATCCCTGCAGGCATGCTCATTGCAAAGTTCGGTTACAAGAAAACAGCTCTTATTGGTCTTGCAGTAGGTGCTATCGGTATCGGTATCCAGTGGTTCAGCGGCCAGCTTAACGCACAGGAAAACTTAAGCCTTGTATTTGCAGTTTACCTTGCAGGCGCTTTCATCGCAGGTCTCTGTATGTGTATCCTCAACTGCGTTGTAAACCCAATGCTTAACCTCCTTGGCGGCGGCGGCAACACCGGTAACCAGCTTATCCAGATTGGCGGTGTGTTCAACTCAGGCGCAGCGGTAGCATGCTACATCCTCATGGGTGCGCTTATTGCCGACATGAGTACTGCAAAGATTGCTGACGCAACTCCTGCACTTATGATTGCACTTGGCATCTTCGTTGTAGCATTCGTTGTAATTCTCTTCACCAAGATTGAAGAGCCTGAGCAGGACAAGGTTGACCTCGGCATGGTAAAGAAGGCTTTGGGCTATCGTCACTTTGCTCTCGGTGCATTGGCTATTTTCCTCTACATGGGTATTGAGGTAGGCGTTCCCAACTATGTAGGTTTCTATTTGACAGAAGAGTTCAAGCTTGCTGAGAATGTTGTAGGTATGATTGTAGCTGTTTACTGGTTCATGATGCTTATTGGCCGTTTCGTTGGTGCAAGTATCGGCAACAAGGTATCAAGCCGCGCCATGATTACTACAGTTTCTATTGCAACAATAGTATTGGTTGTGTTTGGTATGTTTGCTCCAACAGATGTACTCGTTTCATTCCCGGGTGTTGACTGGGGTTCACTCACACTTATTTGGGAGGATATTCCTGTAGGCATATTCTCATTCCTGCTTGTAGGTCTCTGCACATCAGTTATGTGGGGCGCTATCTTCAACATGGCTGTTGAGGGTCTTGGCAAGTACACAGCTATTGCATCAGGCATCTTCATGACTATGGTATTCGGTTGCGCCGTAATGATGGCTATCCAGGCTGCTGTTGCCGATGCTACAAACTACATCACAAGCTTCTGGGTTGTTGTATTCTGCGCTGCATACCTGCTGTTCTATGCACTCGTAGGCTCAAAGCCTGTAAAAAAGTAATAAAGACTAATTTTTCAGTTTAACACATATAAATATTACGACTATGGATATAGAATTTGTAAGAAGCCGTTTCATCAAGCACTTCGATGGTACAACAGGAAGCATCTACGCTTCTCCGGGCCGCATCAACCTCATTGGCGAGCACACTGACTACAACAACGGTTTTGTATTCCCCGGCGCAGTTGACAAGGGTATCATGGCTGAAATCAAGCCTAACGGCACTGATAAGGTTTGCGCTTACTCTATTGACGAGAAGGATTATGTTGAGTTCGGCTTGAAGGAGGAGGATGCTCCACGCGCTTCTTGGGCAAAATACATCTTCGGCGTTTGCCGTGAGATGATTAAGCGCGGCGTTGACGTTAAGGGTTTCAACACAGCATTTGCAGGTGATGTTCCCCTCGGCGCAGGCATGTCTTCATCAGCTGCTCTCGAGAGCACATTCGCTTACGCTCTCAACGACCTCTTCGGCGACAACAAGGTTGACAAGTTTGAGCTTGCAAAGGTGGGCCAGGCAACTGAGCACAACTATGTAGGCGTTAACTGCGGCATCATGGACCAGTTCGCAAGCGTATTCGGCAAGTCTGGCAGCCTTATCCGTCTCGACTGCCGTTCACTTGAATACCAGTACTTCCCATTCAAGCCACAGGGCTACAAGCTCGTTCTTCTGAACACTTGCGTTAAGCACGAGCTCGTAGGTTCTCCTTACAACGAGCGCCGCTTGAGCTGCGAGCGCGTTGCTGAGGTTATCAAGGCTAAGCACCCCGAGGTTGAGTCATTGCGTGATGCAAGCTTTGAGATGCTTGAGGAGGTTAAGGCTGAGCTTAAGCCCGAGGACTACAACCGTGCGAAGTATGTTATCGGCGAGGTAGTTCGCGTGCTCGACGTTTGTGCAGCTCTTGAGGCTGGCGACTACGAAACTGTAGGCAAGAAGATGTACGAGACACACTTCGGCCTTAGCAAGGATTACGAGGTAAGCTGCGAGGAGCTTGACTTCCTTGTAGACGTTGCTATCGACTGCGGCGTTACCGGTTCACGCATGATGGGCGGCGGTTTCGGCGGCTGCACAATCAACCTTGTAAAGGAGGAGTTGTACGAAATCTTCATTGCAGAGGCTGAGAAGCGTTACAACGAGAAGTACGGCAAAACACCAAAGGTGTACAACGTAGTTATCGGCGACGGTTCACGCAAGATTTGCTAATCAAAAGCAATTTGCATAACAATCAAGTGGAGCAATTCGGTTGCTCCACTTTTATTTTATATATATCGCATTTAAAGGTTAAGTTCGCTCAGTAGAAAAAAGGTGTGGGTTAGCAAAATATTTGCGGTTGTAATAAAAAACAGATCCCTCGTCGCTTCGCTCTGTCGGGATGAACAATTGCGCAATGATAAGCACAGGTAATTTCTTTAACCGGCACCGTTAAATTCCACAGCTTGAGCCTGTTTGATTTTTG